>NZ_JBFUIO010000060.1:0-16293 GCF_056401835.1 Paenisporosarcina sp. P4_D4
GAACTGTCGAAAGAAGAATTTGAAAAGATTTCTCAAGCGGCTTATGAAACCGCCTTACAATATGAACAAACAACAATTCAAACGAAGCTTTCAGCTATTTTTAATGAATTGAATCCACAAACAACTAACGAAAGAGGATTTTAACTTGCTATGAATCAAACTAAATTTCTAATCTATTTTATTGCTTTTCTTGTGCTTCAACCCGTCATTGATGTATTAACAGCTGGGTCCAAACTTTTATTGGGCTCGAATATTACAATAGGAGTCATGCTCCGCTTTGCTTATATGGGAACAATGGGTTTATTTTTATTATGGATGGCCCGCTCGAATAAATTGGCACGCGGCTACATAATATACCTAGTTGGCTTAGCACTAATTATTGGTATTAACATTTTCCTGAATATAAGCGTCAAAGATCCTTATTATCTATTCCAGGAATTAAAGTTCTTCAATAAAGTAGTATATTTCAATATCGTGTTCCTTGGATTCATGATTGTGTATAAACAATTACAAGCACGTGATTGGGATATCGAGAAACATACGACGAAATATATGTGGTTAGCAGGCTTTATTATCGGCGCAGTATTTATCATAGCTCAGCTTACTGGCACGAGTTTATCCAACTATGCACATACCAAAGTTGGTTACTCTGGTTGGTTCTATGCAGGAAACGAAATAGGGGCAATTATGGCGATTATCTTACCGATTCTTGCACTGTATGCAATCGAACGAACAACAAATGCTAAGAAACCGTGGTTCTGGATTCCATTTGTCATGTTGTCACTAGGAATGCTAGCATTAGGAACTAAGGTTGGTTACGGTGGAATACTGGTTGTCCTTTTATCAGTACTGATTGGTAGCATCATCATGTATGTGTTTATGAAGCTTAGAACGCAACAAGTAAAATCAAGTTTAATCATTTCTTTCGGATTAATTGTTTTACTTGCAGCTGCAACACCATTTACACCTGTTTTCGGAAATATGTACGCTCATTTGGACATCTTGAATATTAATTTTGGAGATTCGGATAAAGAACCAGAACTGGATGCCAACGGGGAAGAAATTATCGAAGACGATCCCGAAATAACAAATGAACAACTTCAAAACTTGATTTTCAGTTCACGAGAAAAGTATGAAAAAGAATTCAATGCAGATTTTAATTCTTCACCAATCACACAAAAGTTGTTCGGTATGGGCTTTGCAGGAAACTATGAAGAACCTGAACCAGGAAAAGACTTGAAAATGATTGAAATGGACTTCCATGATTTGTTCTATTCATTTGGATGGATTGGCTTCTTTTATTTAATGGCTCCATTCTTCTGGTATACAGGGAAGTTTTTACTACATTTTGTACGAAATATTAAAACACACTTTACGTATCTATATATTTTATACGGGGTGGCCTTCTTATTGGCAGTGGGGATTGCATATACAGCAGGCCATGTACTGACTGCTCCAGCAGTTTCTATCTATATCGCATCCATTTTAGCGATGTTAAATGTCAGAGAGAAGCTAATAGACCTATAAAAATAGGCTGTTAGACTAGAAAAATCTGAAATTTCCTAAAAAACGACAGTTAATTTGACGTAATCTTTATAAAATAGTTGAAATGTAAATGTAATCTGTTAGAATAAATAGGAGTTTAATTGTAAAACTTTGTCCTTTTACTGCCATTTCTATAAACCTTTCTTCTTGCGCGGAAGATATATATTTACTAGGTAAATAGAAAAAACTGGCGTGAAATTGCAAATCTTGGTACAATTTAAACTGTGAAATATTTTGTAGCGGCTTGTCCGTTATTAAACCACAGACTATACACAAAACAGGAGGAATACTTAACATGGCTTATCAACCAAAGTCGTACAAAAAGTTCGTTGCAACAGCAGCGACAGCAACACTTGTTGCATCTGCAATCGCACCATTAGCTTCGGCTGCATCATTTTCGGACGTTTCAGATCGCTACAAAGAAGCGGTATCTTACCTTGCTGACAAAGGAATCTCTCAAGGTTACCCTAACGGTAAATTCGGTACTGACGATAACATCAAACGTCAAGATGCTGCAGTAATGATTGCTAAAGCACTTGGAGCAACAAAAGATGGGAAATATACTGACGCTGGTTTCACTGACGTACCTAAGGATCTTCAATGGGCTGTAAACTTCCTAGTTGAAAAGAAAATCGTTTCTGGTAAAGCAGCTGGTAAGTTCGGCGCTAACGATTTAACTACACGTGGAGAAATGTCGAAAATCATCGCTAACGCTTACAACTTAGTAGGTGATGCAACAAACAAATTCCCATTCACTGACGTGTCTGACACTTTCAAGCAATACGTTGATGCTTTAAACGAAGCTGGTGTTGCTCAAGGTTTGACAGCAACAAAATTCGGTACTGGTGAAAACGTAACACGCGGTCAATTCGCATTGTTCGTATTCCGTGCAGAAACATCAGCTGCTAATTCTGAGTTAGCTTCTGTTAATGCAATTGGCGTGAAAAAAATTGAAGTTAAATTCAACAAAGCTGTAGATACTACAAAAGCAGCAATTACTGTTGGAAAAGCTACTTCTAATCAAGGAATCTCTAAAGTAACTTTTGCTGAAGATAAAAAATCTGCAGTAATCGAATTAAATAACAAGTTAACTAAAGGAACTTACACAGTTTCTGTTTCTGGTTTAACTGAAACTGCACTAACTAAAGATGTAACAGTTGAAAGCGAAGCAGTTGCAACAGTTAAATTATTATCAGACAAAGCAATCATCGCTGCTGCTAACACTGCTGAAGTAGGTTATGAAATTCAAAACCAATACGGTGAAGCAATGACAACTGCAGCTCCGATTGCAACATCTACTCTTGGAACAGCAGTAGCTTTAAATGGTAAAGTAACAATTACTAAAACTGATATTAAAGCAGGAGAAGCATTTACTCTTACTTTGATTGACAGTGCATCAGCGAAAAGTGTATCTGCACAATTAACTGTTGCTGCAGAAGCAAAAGCTGTTGATGTAACTTTCGGTAGTTTAGTAGACGTTAATAACAAAGTTGTTGAAGCTCTTAAACAAGAAGATAACGCAAAAGATTTCTACGTTTCTGTAGATGTTAAAGATCAATATGGTCGCAAAGTAACTAATGTTGCAGCTTTAAACGCTGACTTACTTGTTACATCTTCAAATGGTGGTGTAGTATCAGCTGGTACATTCGCAGAAGTAACAGATGCGGATGGTAAAAAACATACTACTCTAGCATTAGATGTAAAAGATGCATACGGTGAGTCAATTATCACAGTAGTATCTAAATCTACTGGTAAAGCAGTTACTTACAAAGCGACAGTATTAGAAGCTACAAAAGTAGATGTTGTTAAACTTAACGCTCCTACTGTAGACCTAATTGCTGGCGGAGATAAAGTTTCATTCCCAGTAGAAGCTACAGATAACAAAGGTAACGTAATTACTAAAGCATCTGCTTTAGCTGGTATTACTCCAAGTATCACTGGTGCAACTGCAACTGGAGCTGGTACATTCGTTGAAAAAGATGGAAAAGTATTCTATGAAGTACAATTAGATGGAAATGCTAATACATCAGATCGCACTGCTGTATTAACAGTTACTTCATCAACTGGTAAAGTTGATACTGAAATTGTATCTGTTAAAGCTACTGCAACTCCAAAAACAATCGTTGGTTTGAAATCAACTGTTGAAACAGCAATTTTTGCTGGCGAATCAGTAGATTTAAAATGGACTGACTTCGTAATTCAAGATCAATACGGACGTACAATGACATACGTGGCTGATGCTAACTATGACATCGTTGCTACTTCTAGCAATGCTAATGTAACAGTTACTTCTGCTACGGCTGATGATACTACAAAAGTAACATTAAAAGGTGCTGCAAAAGGTACTTCTTCAGTGACATTAGAATTACAAAAAGCTGGTGTTGCACTTCACACTACAGACGTAACTTTCCGTACTGTAGCACAAAGTGAAATCACTAAGTATGAATTAGCTGATGTTACTCCTTTATATAACGATGTAAACTACGCAAGTGAACTAACTGTAAATGGTTTCACTGCAGATGGTAAAAAACTAGTTATTCCTGCTACTGAATTCAACGTACTAGGCTTACCAACTGGTGTAACATTTGATGGAACTGAGTTAACTACTGATGGAACTTTTGTATGGGGTTCTGATGCTTCAGTAGTTGAAAAAACTGTTAATTTATCAGTTGTTATTAACAACACTGGTGACACACTAGCGAAATCTGTAGTAGTTTCACGTGTAGCACCTTCAGTTTCTACTTTTGAAGTAAAAGAAGATAAAAAAGTAGTTACTGAGTTGAATTTAGCTGTTGCTACAGCTTCAACTGTGAATGCTGATGACTTAGCTGAATTCTTAGTTGTTGCTGACCAATATGGTAAAGCTGCAACAGTTGATGCAACTACAGGGAAAATTGCTTTCGCTGATGTTACTACAACAATAACACCAACATTCACATTCTCTAGCGTAACTAATGCTAGTGGCGGTGCTGCTCCAACACTTACAAATAACGGTAATTCATCTGCTGCAGTAGCTGGTTTAGATACTGGTGATAGCTTGAACGTAACTGTTAAAGCTGGCGGTAAAACTGTTACTGTTAAAGTTAACGTTAAGTAATATCTTAAACTAACATTTTTTAAAGAGGATCATACCAGATATTCTGGTATGATCCTTTTTTATCTTTTTCACGATTTAAGAATGAAAACATCAAAATCTTCAGTAGGCAGCTATAGCATATAGGACTAACAACAAAAGAGTTCAAGTAAGCATTTATATTCATTTAGCAATTATTCTCACAAATAGCCAACAATATGAAATATACTTTACATATATTGCGTACTGAAGGAGCAACTACATGAAAAAATCATTATTAATCTTTTTATTTGTTATCGGAATTGGATTTTCACTTCCACAACTGGTTTCCGCAAATGATACTATGATGCATGGTCAGTTAACTAATGATCAAGTACCATTGTATTCATCAATGGAAATGACAAATGCTGTCTCAACTTTGCAAGGTGCAGGCAACACAGTTCAATACCAGCCGACACAAAATGCTTCAATGTTACGAGTGTCTATTGGTGGAAAAACCTTTTACATGGAAAGTCGATTTTTGGCACCATCCGACAAAGTATTGCCGGACGTTCAAACTGGCACTGAAAGACAAATTAATACAAAAACCAACTTTACTATTTTCGGTGAAAAATCTTCGTCAAGCAATGTGTTAGTTCGTGGGAATTCAGCAGTTTCTTTCACGACAATTGGCTACGAAAATGGATTCTTCAAAGTTTTGGTCGCAGGGAAAGTCGGATATTTCCCGGGGAATGATGCAATCATATCTTTCACAAAACCAGCAATGTCGATTCAAGTCTTAGAAACAAAGCTTCCGTTATATGAAGTACGCAGTGGTGAGCGAATTCAAGTCGGATCCTTAGCGTCTGGTTTTATCATTAATCGTGAGAAAGAAGTTAGTGGTTATCATCAATTTGTCGCAAAAGGGAAGACCTATCAAATTCCTGTAAAGGGCACTTGGCCATCCAGTACAGCTGCAACAATCATACCTGCCGCTAAACCGATGTTTCCTGCGTCCGTACGAGTGGAAAATGAAACTGCTGTCACTAACAGCTCAGGAACTACGATTGGTTATTTAAGTCGAGGAAGTGTGCTGACATTACATAACTTCAGTAAAGATAAAGGCGTAATTGAGTTTCTTGGTTCGGTTGCGTATATTCCTTTGAAAAATGTGACACATTCCAACCTTGTTCAACCAAAGAAAAACATTTCTCACAGAGAAATGTCCTATTGGATGCAAGTAATAGCGGGAATGTACCCGGAGTTCACTAAGTTTGAACTCATCGGGAAGAGTGTAGAAGGACGGGGGATTTACGCTTTAAGAGTAGGAAATGGTAAGAAAGAAATCTTATTTGATGCATCCATGCATGCACGGGAGCACATGACAACCAATGTACTTTTAGAAATGATTGATACTTACTCTCTTCATTACAATAACAAAACAACCTTTGCTGGATATAACGTTAAAACGGTATTGGATCAAACGAGCATTTGGTTCGTTCCAATGATGAATCCTGACGGTGTTACGCTGGTTCAGGGTGGGCAGGGTGCTGTTACAAATGGCGCACTTGCTCGAAAAATCAACGGTTCGAGTAACTTTGCACGTTGGAAAGCGAATGTGCGGGGAGTCGATTTAAACAAAAATTTTGATGCAGGATGGAGCTATATTGATAATAATATTACTAAGCCAAACTGGATGGGTTACCGTGGACCACGTGCGTTTTCTGAACCAGAAGCAGTTGCGTTGAAGCATTTTGTCGAGAAACATAAGTTTATGTCCAATGTCTCTTATCATTCCTCTGGACAAGTCCTGTATTGGTTCAATTTCCAAGCAGGAGCGCAACTGAGCAGGGATGTTCAATATGTGAATCAGCTTAAATCGATTACAGGATATACAATTGTCCCACCTTATTATAGAAAAGGAACAGGATCTTCCGCGGATTGGTTTATTAAAGTGACGAAGATGCCTGGTGTTACAGTGGAGATTGCTCCATACGCTGGAGAGGCGCCTGTTCCACTTGCTTATTGGGATGGCATTTGGAAACAGAATCATAAAGTCGGTTTGCACGCTGCCAATGAAGCTTGGAAACGGAATTAATATAATAATGGAAAGAGGGATATGATGATGAAAAAAGCAATTGCATCCTTGGCACTAGGAGTCTTGTTTGCAAGTTCATTTGTTAATGAAGCCGATGCTAGCGTAAAACATTCAATCTATACCGATTTATCCATGAACAACACTTTTTATGAGGCTGTCTATTCCATGAACATGAAAGAAGTATTGGAAGCAGAATATACGAATGATGGTAAAGTGTTGATTGACGCCGCTGGAATCGTCACTCGTGGGGAAGCAGCATACATGCTGTATATGCTTCTTGGCATGGAGCCGGATATCAACAAGAGCTTCCCAGATGTTAAATCCGACAGTGCCTATTACGAAGCAATTTCCACAATTGCTTCACTAGGGTATGTCAATGGCTATGAAGATGGGACATTCCGTCCTGAAGTTGAATTGACACGTTCTCAAATGACGCGCATCTTGTCAGGAGCTTTCAATTATTCAGTGACAATGAATGCTAAAGTACCTTTTACTGATGTCAATGAACGTTGGGCGCCTTACGTTGATGCGATTTTCCGCAATGGAGTGACCAAAGGTGTAACGGCGACGTCGTTTGCACCGGATAAAAAGTTGACGCGAGGTGAAATGTCAGCTTTCATGTATCGTGCCTTTAAAAAGGTTCCGGGATCTACTTATAATGACTTTGAAGTGATGAATGCCATTAATGAAGCTACTCGCAAAACACGAATTATCATGATTCAAGGTCTTGAAAAATATCATCCGAATCATAAAGCTGCAGATATTAAGGATGATTTGTCAGAGCTAGTGGTGGAGCCATACTTATCACAAGCATTAAAAGGATATGAAGCGTCATGTTATAACTGTGATAACGCAAATGTTATACATGACTTCCAATTTGGATTACCATTCAGAGTCGTTGCGAAAACGGACAATGTCCTAAAAGTGGATGCGACCGTCCCTTCAAATGGGATTAATTCGGGTTACCGTGCCACGATTGAATTAGTACGAAGCGGTGATACTTGGAAAATCAAATCGTACGTCCCACGTACGTTTAAAGAAGATCCACTAAAACTCACAATTGAGCAATCAATTGATTACCTAAAATATGCTATTCCTCTTTACTACCAGGAAGAAGTTGATTCAATTCAACATACAGGAAAAGAACCTCGATTAGGACTGGATTTGTTTAAGGTGAATGGGAAAACAACGTATGTCTTTGATGTAAATACTGGTGAACTAACTGAGTACTATCCTGTTAACTAAATAGAGTATAAAGAGCCTATCTGTGAAAAAGATAGGTTCTTTCTTTTTCTATTAATATTTTGAAGAACTAATATTAATCGATAATAAAGAAGATATGTTAAAGGTCACTTTTGATTTTTCCTTATAAAGAGATATGTAGCAAAACAGCGGAGACTCACGTGGGAAAGCGAGACAGTCGAGACCGAGGCTCGGCGATCGCCCACGGAAAGCGGAGCGGTTTAGCGGAATATCTACAATACCATTTAATATAGCTAATAAAAAATGAGCTTTAAGAATAGGGAAATAGTAGAAAAACTTCATAAAACAGTCACATAGACTTAACATTCCGACATCCTAAATTTGGTATAATGAATTTGTTTCATTATTTCGAATTAAGGGGAGAAATGCATGACAATGTGGAAAAAAGTATCCGCTTCAGCATTAGCAATGTCGTTAGCTGTAAGTGGTTTGGGGATAAGCCAAGAAACGTCTGCTGCAGAAAAAGATGCTACGCGCGGAGAATATGTGAAGGCACTAATTACTGCGATGGGAGTGGAACTGGGAACTGGAAAAACGATTAAATTTGATGACGTTCCAAATGAACTGAAACCGTATATTGAAAAAGCAGTTGAGTTAAAACTAATCAATGGCAAATCTGCAACAAAATTTGATCCAAACGGTACTCTAAATCGTGAACAAGCATTTGTAATTGCGGTTCGTGGTATTGGGACTGATAAGAGTTTTCCGATTAGTAACTTAAAAGAGTTCAAGGATGGCAATAAAATCAGCGGAAGTTTACGTTCTGATCTTTCAAAAGGAGTTGGAATGGGCTTCTTACTTGGATATGCTGACAAAACAGTAAGACCAGGTCACCATGTAAGCAAAGGGGAAATGAGTGCACTCGTGCAACGTTTCCTGAAAGAATACAAGGCATCTGTTGCGAATACGACAGTAGCGCTACGAATTCTTGGAACTTCTGATATCCATACGAATATAGTGAACTATGATTATTACAAAGATACGCCGTCCAACAGCTTGGGTCTTGCAAAGACAGCAACATTAATCAAAAATGCACGTAAAGAAAATGGCAATACTTTGTTATTCGACAATGGAGATTTGATTCAAGGGACTCCACTAGGCTCATTCAAATCATCAGTGGAGCCATTGAAAGACGGGGAAGTTCACCCATCGATAGCGGCTCTTAATTTGTTGGATTATGACGTTGCCACTCTTGGGAACCATGAGTTTAACTATGGTCTTCCATACTTGAATGAAGTGATGGACGATGCTGGCTTCCCTTATGTAAATGCAAACGTGAAAGACGCTAAGACAGGGAAGAATATGTATACTCCGTATGTCATCATTGATAAAAAAGTGAAAGATTCTAAAGGAAAAGAAACGACCATTAAAGTCGGTGTAACTGGAATTGTCCCTCCTGCGATTCTTAAATGGGACAAGTCTCATTTAGAAGGAAAAGTCACTGTAGACGATTCAGTAGATGCTGTAGAAGCACTTATTCCTAAAATGGAAAAAGACGGTGCAGACGTAATTGTCGTTCTGTCCCACTCGGGCATGGGTGACATGGTTCACGAAAAAGGCGAAGAAGATGTGTCATATTTGATGACAAAAGTTGAAGGTGTCGATGCAATCATTACAGGACATGCACATCAAGTTTTCCCTGGGAAAGTTGATGCTTCATTAACTGGCGTGAATGTTGAACAAGGTACAATCAACGGGAAACCTGTAGTAATGTCTGGCAAGTTCGGCAGCCATTTGGGTGTAATCGATTTAACGTTAGCTAAGAAAGGAAACGATTGGACAGTTTCTTCTTCTAAAGCTGAAGTACGTGCGATTGCTAAAGATGAAAGTGATGTAGATACTAAAGTAGTAGAAGCGGTTAAAGTTGCACACGAAGGAACAATTAAATATGTGCGTAAAGCAGTAGGAACAACAACTGCAATTATCCATAGTTACTTCTCACAAGTTCAAGATGATCCATCAATTCAAATTGTAACAAATGCTCAAAAATGGTTTGTTGAAAAAGAATTAGCAGGAACAGCTGACTCCAAGTTGCCTATTCTATCTGCAGGAGCACCATTTAAAGCAGGTACCCGCAGCGATCCAGAATATTACACATATGTACCAAAAGGTGAATTGGCAATCAAGAACGTCGCAGATTTGTACTTATACGACAACACTGTCTCTACTTTAAAACTTACAGGAGCTGACGTGAAAGAATGGCTTGAGATGTCTGCAGGCCAGTTCAACCAAATCGACGCAACAAAAACAGCAGAACAATCTCTGATCAATACTAACTTCCGTTCATACAACTTTGACGTAATTGATGGAGTGACATATGAAATCGATGTAACACAACCAGCAAAATATGATGCTGATGGCAAAGAAATCAATGCCAATGCAACACGTATCAAAAACTTGAAGTATGATGGTAAAGCAATCGATCCTAAACAGGAATTCATCGTTGCTACAAACAACTACCGAGCAAACGGTAATTTCCCGGGCGTACGAAATGCTAAAGAAGTCGAAATATATACTGTTGAAAACCGCCAAGCGGTCATTGACTATATTATCGAAAAGAAAACAATTGATCCTTCTGCTGACGGCAACTGGAAGTTTACAACATTGCCTGCATCAGCTAAAGTAATGTTTGAATCATCTAAAAAAGCGGTTGAAGTTATTCCTACTAGTGGTAATATCAGCTACTTGGGTGAAGGTACAGATGGATTTGGTAAGTACTTATTAAAATAATAACATGCAAAAGCAGTGGCCAAATCGGTCACTGCTTTTTTTATGTTTAATAGTCTGAACATTCTATTATTACAAGATTATCTTAAATTCGACTCATAATGTAACGACATTGTTACACAACTGTAAAATAAAACAGGTATATTTCATGGTAAGATGACTTTAGTTAAGTTTTCAGAAAATTTTTAGCCATGGGCCAAACCGGAGGATTATAATTCATGAAGTTACAGTCTCAGTTCCTTAAAGTTCTTACGATGATTACTTTCGCTATACTATTAATTGTTGCTCCATTAGCAAATGAAGTGGACGCTTCAAGTGGTGTTGATTCAAGCAAGCTTGTATCTGCAGCAAATAATGTTATGGGAACAAAGTATTTACGTGGTGGAACGACAGCAAACGGATTTGATTGCTCAGGATTTATCGGTTATGTTTACAACCAAGTAGGTGTTGATCTTCCAAGAACATCTGCAGGCATGTACTCAACAGGCTCATCAGTTGCTAAGAAAAATCTACAAGCGGGCGATTTGGTTTTCTTCAATACTTCAGGTAAGGGTGTATCTCATGTAGGAGTTTACGTCGGTGGAGGAAAATTCGCTCACTCATCATCTAGCAAAGGTGTTTCAATTGCAAAACTTAACGATCCCTACTACTGGGGTTCAAAATACATTGGCGCTAAGCGTGTTGCAAACGTATCCCAAGTAGCTTCAGCTAAAAAATAAACTTACATTCTCATACGCCTTGTCGTAAATTCAATTTGCGATAAGGCGTTTTTATATGGAATAATATGATGTGAGTCTTCGAAATAGAATCGCGAGAGCAAAGAAGTTTAGAAATGAAGTTAGTTCAAGATTTTTTGATGTAGAAAGGATATGAGAGAATGTCGACTGAGCGTTATGATTATATGGACTGGATGAGAGTTTTCGCCATCTTTTCAGTCGTAGGTATACATGTGGTAGCACAGCTAGTATCAAGTATGGAGATTGGTCACCAAATTTGGTGGTTTGCAAATCTATTGGATTCTGCCTTACGTAACAGTGTCCCGTTATTTTTCATGATCAGTGGGGCACTATTGTTGACGCGCAAACAACAGGAACCGTTAGTCCCTTTTTTCAAGAAGCGGGTTAGTAAGGTTGCAATACCGTTACTGGCGTGGAGTATTATTTACATCGTCTATCGCAAATTCATGTGGTTTGAAGAACATACGTGGAAACAAATGATTAAAATGGTGTTGACGGACTCTGTGTTCTTCCATTTATGGTTTCTATACGTTATTTTGGGTTTATATTTAATGACCCCGTTTTTAAGACAAATAGTCAGTTCCTCTTCTAAACAAATGCTGCAATACTTTATTGGAGTTTGGTTTGTCATGTCAAGCTTGTTTCCATTCGTACCAAAATTCTTCGATTTTGGGCTGGCTTTGTCTGCTGGACTGTTCGGTACGTATATTGGCTACTTTATTTTAGGCGCGTATTTAATCTTATATCCTCTCAAACGGAAATGGTTGCCTTTGCTTGGACTGTTAGCCGTGATCGGGTATGCCGTAACAGCCTATGGCACATATGTTTTGACTCTCCAGAATGACGGGAGATTGGATGGTTTCTTCTATTTGTATATTGCACCGAATACGGTGGTGATTGCTGTTTTCTTATTTGTATTATTTCAGCAGTTTCCGAATGTCTTCAAGCCGAATACTGTTATTCAAAAAATCAGTGCTGCCAGCATGGGAATCTATTTGTTACATCCCATCATCCAGTTATATGGTCGCCGTATAGGGTTTGACGAATATTGGGTTCATCCAGTACTTGCAGTGCCGCTAGTGTGGATTGCTATATTCTTTTCATCATTTATCATCGTGTGGATTCTTCAAAAAATTCCACTCGTTAATAAACTAGTACCATAAAGCATTCAAAACTAAGTGTCAGGTCATTCCGTTTGAATCTCAATCTTCCCGACTGAGAGAGGGAGGGCCTGGCACTATTTGCATGGTGGTATTCATTTCCATATTTTGTTACACTTATAAGAGACTTAAAAAGAGGTGAGCTGTAAAATGTTGAAAAAAACTTTGTTGCTTTTGTCATTGGCAATTGTCGTCCTACTTCCTTTGAACTCGGTTCTTGCGGCTTTTTCAGATGTAAATAATACATATAAACCAGCTGTGGACCATATTGTCAGTAAAGGTTATGCACAGGGAATCAGTGAAACGCAATTCGGTATTTCCAATGAAATCAAACGTATTGATGCAGCAGTCATGATTGCCCGTGTAAATGGTTTTACTCCGGATGGGAATTATCCACAAGCAGGATTCACGGACGTTCCTCAAAATCGTCAATGGGCTGTTAATGCTCTTGCGGCTAACGGAATTATGAATGGTTTATCGACCAAGACTTTCGGAAGTTATCAATCTATGTCACGTGAACAAATGGCGAAGGTCATTGCACTTACATACGATTTAAAGGCTACTTCTATGGATATTCMATTTACTGATGTTCTTTCGACAGTGAAACCTTTTGTAGCAGCTTTGCTTGAAAGTAATATTACGCAAGGGAAAACGGCTACTGAATTTGGTTCTAAAGCAAATATTACACGAGGTGAATTTGCCTTATTCATCTACCGTGCAGAAACTGCTGGGTCACTTACACCCCCAGAAGTAATTTCAGTTGATTAAATTGTAAAATGAAAAATTACCATCTTGTACTAATTCTGAATTGTGATACAATGAAAACGTATTAAAAATCCTGTTTTGTATTTTCATAAACTTAAAAACTTGGTTGATGCGCGAAAAAGAATCCACGGGACTGGTCTCCCGTGGATTCTTTTTCGTTTATGGAAAACAATTACAAATAGACTATTTCTATTTTACTATATTTTAGTATAATTATTAGTAGAATCTAACATTAAGGAGCTGCATCATGTACCTAAAATTTAAAAGAATGCCTGCTTTTCTACTAGCATTCATTCTAGTCTTTTCAAGTTTACCCGTTTCTGCCGCCACGTTATCTCCTGGTATACACCACGAAACTATCTCGACATCAGTGGGAGGTTACCCACAAAAAGTAAACAAACTCTCCATCGATGTCACAAATCCGTATACTAAAATCGAATACGGGGTATCCAATCCAATCAATACACTTAAGACAGTAACTAATTTATCAAAAGAACATACATATCCGAGCCATAATGTAGTTGGTGCAATTAATGCATCTTTTTTCACCTTCGAAAATCGTTATCCTTCATATTTACTGGCAAAAAATGATCAAATCGTTAATTTAGGAAGAGTTTCGACTAATTTTAATGACTATATGTACGTGCCAGCTGCATTTGGTGTGACGGCTGAAAATAAAGCGAAAGTTGGACGTTATTCGTTAGAACGTACGATTGAACATAATGGGTCGTCATTTAAAACGACAGATATGAACCGGGAAAGAGCAAATAACGAATTAATTTTATACACGGAAGGTTTTCGTGAAGAAAAAACCCGTCAAAACCAATATGGAATTGAAGTGGTTGTAACGGGAGTAACAAAAAAAGTAGACTCCCAGTTGAAATTCGGAGAAAAAGTGACCGGTAAAGTATCCGCTATACGTCCGTATGGTCAGTATACTTCTTCGACAATCCCGAAAGATGGTTTTGTTCTATCCGCATCTGGAACATCGAGTGCTAAATTATCATCTATGAAAATAGGAGACGACGTTTCACTGACAGTTGATGTTGATTCTGCATGGAAAGGCTCACAATTCATGTTGGCATCAGGTCCTTTACTCGTACAGGATGGAAAGTCTGCTTTGACAATTGATATCACAGCCGGTCGTGCAACTGAAAGAACTTCCCGTACCGCTGTTGCGACCGATGCCACTGGCAGTCGTGCATATTTCGTAACGGTCGATGGTCGTCAGTCTGGTTACAGCCAAGGTATGACTCTACTTGAATTTTCAAAGTACCTTGTTTCAATCGGTGCTTATAATGCCATCAATTTGGATGGTGGTGGATCGACAGCGATGGTTACTCGACGTTACGGAAATGTATACCCGTCTCTGATTAATCGTCCTTCTGGTGGCTCAGAACGTTCAGTCTCTGCTATTTTGGAAGCAATTAGTACTGCACCTAATGGACAAGCCACTCATGTAAATGTCTCTCAGGATCAAGAGGGAATCGTTGCTGTTGGTGCATCTCTAGGTTTTAAAGTAAATTATGTGTTAGATCAATATTATAATCCTTTAATAGTAGATTCTACGAAACTAGAACTTCAGGAAGTTTCAAATGGAGTAGGGAAGATTGAAAATAATCGCTTCGTCGGAGTGAAAGCAGGAACAGGGCAAATCACCGCAAAATACGATACCGCTACGGTTTCAATTCCTGTTACAGTTACCGATACGATTGAACAATTAGTGGCATCTCCTTCAGAAGTTCGTGTCGGACTTGGAGAATCAGCTAATTTCCAAGTGAATGGAATCAGTAATAATCAAAAAGTTATTTTCAATCCTGCAGCTGTTTCCTGGACGACAACAGGAGGCGTAGGCTCAATCAACGGCACTACTTTCAATGCAGGAAATAGTGAAGCTACGGGTTCAATCACAGGAACATTCGGATCTGCACGTGTGTCGATTCCTGTTACAGTTTCAAATAAATCATTACAAGTCAGTGGATTAGATTCACTCACTGGATTAAAGGCAGAAACCATCCGTTCATCTGCAACCATTGGTTTAGAAAAAACGTTGCAGGCTAAAGAAGGATCCAGTTTCCTTAAGTTGTCTTATGATTTTTCAAGCTTTGCTGAGGGTACCTCCGTATCGTACTTGACTTGGCCGAACGGTTTGTCCATTCCTGCGGCACCTAAGAAAATTGGTGCATGGGTATATGGAGATGGTGCAAATCATTGGTTACGCGCAGCCATTACAGATGCTAATGGTCGCGAAACAGTGATTGACTTTACTCAAGATGGAGGACTTAATTGGGTAGGCTGGAAATACGTTGAAGCAACGATTCCGACTAATGTCCAAAGTCCAGTGAAATTGAACAAGATATATATTGCTGAAACTTCTTCAGCGAAGAAAGGTAAGGGTTCGATTTGGATTGACCAGGTCCAAGCCGTTTATTCAAATCAACCAATTCCTACAAAATCATTTGTTCCTTCTTCGTCAGCGAGAGTCGTGGATACAAATAAACAATTTACGGTGACTTTCAATCAACAAATGAATTCCGCATTTTTCAACACGAAGCATGTTTATGTCGAGGATGAGTTCGGAACTCGCCAAAGTGTAGCCGTCCGTACGGGAAGTGATGCAACTAAAGTTGTCGTCAGTGCACCAACGGGAGGATATGTGAAAGGGAAATCCTATAGATTAGTCGTTACACATTTCGTACCGAATGGAAAAGGTGTCCGAATGGTAAAAGACTCGATAACGGAATTTAAAGTTCAATAAGAAAAGCATGTGAGCGATTGCTCACATGCTTTTTCTATTTAATATGACCCGAGAGATAGATAAATCGCTTTTAAGCGCTCTGAGGCACTCTGACGGTCCATTTAGACATATCAGAATCTTTATTGATGACCATTTCCTTAGGGAACAAGAAGGTCCAGGGTTTAGAAGTATTTGCATTAACCTTAAGT
>NZ_JBFUIO010000061.1:0-16284 GCF_056401835.1 Paenisporosarcina sp. P4_D4
CAATGGATCCCTATTGACCAATGTGTTCAAATTGCCTATAAATTAATAGCGGTAAAATACGAGGCGAAATGCATCGTCTAAGCCCCATTCACAAAAAAGAGCTTACACCAATTTTGGTGTAAGCTCTTTTCATGTTTTATGAACTAACTTGAAGTCCATCCAACAAATTAGAGGCTGGAACTTCGAGTGCGTTGGATAATTTCAAAATGGTCTGTACGGAAGGGACTTCTGTACCAGCTTCATATTGTTCTAATTTCCCCGCACCAACTCGTGTTTTTAATGATAAATCTTCTAAAGACATATTACGTTCTTCACGCAATAAGCGAAGTTGAGTGTGAAATTCTTGTTTCATCTTCATGCACTCCTTTCCATCATACATCGTATGCTTGCAACTATCTTATCATACCTCGTAGAAAAAGATTTTGTGAAATAAGTCGTTTTACAGACAGTTCTCAACTTTTAAAGGCTGAAAACATGGCATTTAGGAAAATCAAAATAATCGCAATTGGGGCAAGGTATCGAACAACGAAGCGCCAAATGTTAAACGCTAAAGAAGACATATTCAATTCCTCAAACGTTTCTTGTTTCTTCAAAACGTAACCAGCAAAAATCGAAATCATTAAAGCCCCTAAAGGTAAACCAAAGTTATTTGTCAGGAAGTCAGCAAAATCGAAGAAAGTTTTTCCGAATATCTTCACGTCCGAAAATACCCCAAACGATAACKCACTTGGAATACCCACAAGGAAAATAAGCAATCCATAAATCCATGAAGAGCGTTTCCGTTTATCATATGCATTTTTAATCCCCATGGACACGACGGTCTCAAGCATCGCGATGGAAGAAGTCAAAGTTGCAAATAACATCAAAATTAAGAACAACAGCATAAAGAAAGCACCGAAAGGAATTTGTTCAAAGACTGCAGGTAAAATGATGAAAACTAGTCCTGGCCCTTCCTTAGGCGAATATCCTAATGCAAAAACGRCTGGGAATATAACCAGACCCGCCATTAGTGAAATTCCGATATTTAACATGGAAACACTAAACGCAGAATTCCCTAATTTTTGTTCCTTAGGCAAGTAAGAGGCATATGTCATCATTCCAGCGACACCAACACTAAGGGAGAAGAACGCTTGACCCAATGCCAACAGCAGGGTTTGTGCATTAAAGTAAGACCAATCCGGCACGAACATAAATTTAACACCTTCCATTGCACCCTCCAGTGTCAATGAACGAATAACCAGAACAACAAAGAAGATTAATAGTGCTGGCATCATAATTCGGCTGGCACGTTCAATCCCTGCCTCAATCCCACCTTGTACAATCAAAATCGTCAATAACATAAAGACGGCTTGACCAATCAATACTTCCCAGGGGTTCGAGATGATGCTATTGAATAAGTCCGCGTAAGAACCTTCTCCAGTATTATCAAGGCTGAACAGTAAAGCTCTTCCTAAATAGGATAAAATCCATCCACCCACAACACTGTAGAATGACAAAATAATAAATGAGAAAAAGAACCCTGACCAACCAATTAAAAACCATTTCTTGCCAGGTGCCAGTTTTTTTAGTCCTGTAATTGCATCAGCTTGTCCTTTACGTCCAATGACGAATTCTGCAAGTAGAATTGGTAAACCAATTAACAATGTACTGATGATAAACAACAAGACAAATACGCTTCCACCGTTTGTTCCTGCCATATATGGAAACTTCCATATTGCCCCCAGCCCTATTGCACTCCCTGCAGCTGCAAGGACGAAGCCAATCTTAGATGCAAAATGATCGCGCTTTGCCATGTACTCCAACTCCTTCAATCTTTAAAGATTTTTCTAATTCTAYACGAGAGCCTTTGAAATTAATATAATTTTTTGAAACAATTTGAGGAAAACGTTCGTATAACAAGTAATACATAGAGAGTGAGGGGGCCTCATGAACGAACTGGTTTTAATTGAAAGGGCACAAAAAGGAGACAGGGCGGCCTACGGTGATTTAATGAATCTTCATCATAGGACCGTTGAGAAATTTGCCTACCAGTGTGGTGTCAAAGCAGATGATGTGCAAGATGTGACCCAGGAAGTATTTATTAAACTGTATAGATTCCTCCATCAATTTCAGCGTGACCGATTTACGACATGGTTATACAAAATTACGTTAAATGCAGCGAGAGATTATTATAGAAAAGAACAACGAGAAAAAGATAAAGAAGATAAAGCCCAGGATAACGAGAACTTCGGAACGAGTGTAAGATCTGCAGAATCGAAAATTCTGGTCTTTGAAGAAGATAGAGAATTGCATGCGGCCATTCAGATGCTTGATGAAAAATATCGAATTCCCATCGTATTATTTTATTTTCAGGAACTCACATATGACCAAATCGGTGATGTCATGAACATTCCACTGGCAACGGTTAAGACACGGTTGCTAAGAGCAAAAGAACAACTCAAATCCGCACTTGCATTAAAAGGAGGGGCCGAATATGGACGATAAGCAATTTGAGCAACAAATGAAATTACTTAACAAATCTTATAATCGCGTTCCATCTAAATTTAATGCGGACGATGTATTAAGCAAAATAGATGCAGAAAATCGAAAACAACATGAAGTGCCTGTCGTGAATGCAGTTAAACAATCGAAATGGCAAAGAGTCAGTGTTTGGGCTGTCAGCTTGGCAAGTGTTTTCTTAATCGGAATTTTGAGTGCTTCATTCATGAATGATCATGATGGTCAAAAGAACAACGCGGCAGCCGAATATGATCAGAAGGAAATAGAAGAACTCAAAAAAGATTATCAAAAGGAACGTGAGAAAAGACAGAAAATGTTGGGCTTGACGAGTGAGCAGTACAATCAAATGGGCTTTGTAAAGTTTGCGGATATTGAATTTGCACGCATCACACATCCCGACACTATAAAGAACTCAACAGTTTCCTTGAAAGTAGCCTATGGAGAAACGATTAAGTATTTACGACTGCCTTCAGAAATGGTGGCAACCCTTCAAGTTGGAGATCAATTGAATGAAGAAATGAGTATGCTGTTTGTGGATGAATTAAGCAATAGAATGGACGATTTGAAAATGGTCTATGACCAGATCTTGGTCGAACATAAGGAAGTTTTGAATACTGCCAAAATGAACGGGAAACTTGACGTGGACTATTTGTATAGCAAGCAAAAAGATTTGCCTGAACCAGTGCAACAGATGATTTCGAATTCTTCCCATGAAGGTATTAAAATTAAAGTGGCTGCAAATCAAAAAGAGTATGTAACGGATTATCAAAGGAATGAATTATTCCCCGGCCTTGAAGGGAAACTTGCTTATCCTGCTTTGAATTTATTGTATATGAAATCAATGGCACCCTTCACAAATGCAGGGGAATTGGTTTACAGTCCACAAGAATCTGCGTCAATTATTGAGTCAATGGAATATTCCATGATGGGTGTCAAGCAACCAGGTGGATTGTACGCCGTAATAAAATCTTATTATGAAGACCTTGCCTATACATTGATTTTTGGATCTCCTCAGAATGCCGTTTTTGAGAAGGGAAAAATTAAAGAGGAATATCAATCTGCCTGGAATTATTTCCTTTCAATTCAAGGGACTTCACCAATCAAATATTTCATGAAACCCGTAGTAGATTCCCTCAGTGCGAATAATTGGGAAGTGAACGATACTTACAAATTTCTTGATTTCAATAGATTGAAGGAAGCACTCTGGCTTGCAGAAACGGGTGAGCTCGCAAAATTAATGCCGGCTGAGGAATTAGCGGACTCTGTGGAAGTGGTTGAATGGCCTAACTCAGAATTACAGCAAAAAATTCATGGCTATCTTAAAAATCCAGGTTCTAAAGAGTATGCTTTATCGAATTTATCACCGATTGAGTCTGTACTGTTATTTTCCTATGCTCAGCAATTAGATTTCCCGAAAGTTATGTTGGATTTAGCACTTCCATTCCAAGGCATGGAATCGGTAACGGATTTACATGCCTTTCTAGGGGATGAAAATATCCTTCCAGAAGAAGAAATTACACTTACGTATGATGACCGATTAACCACCTATCAAAATGATGAATATTTTGGCAATGTTGAAGTCCAAACGAAGGAAACTCATAAGTTAATACCGGTTGTGAAAAACCGAGAAGGTGTATGGCAACTCGATTTAGGCATTTCAGTTATAAATGAGCACTATTTTGAACCGATTAATTTGCATTACACGAAAAGAGTTCAAAAAATTTACAAAGAATTCCAAAAAGCATATGACTACGACATCATTAAATGGGAAAATCCAGATATTATTGCGGGAATTTATCTGGAAGCACTTTATTCCCGAGATGCTGAAACCCAATATACATTGCTGTTGGATGACGAGAACTATTCAAGACCTACCCGCGAAGAATATATAGGTGATTACTCTCGTTCTGCCGACGTGATGGATTGGAAAACTCTATACGAATCAGTAGAATATCAACCAGAAGTATTGGAAGATGATTATGATCATGATCAAGTGATTTATTATAATTTAAAAGCAGAGTATCGAACGGATAATGAAAAACAGAAAGGATTCCAATTGCGTAAGACGAGTGAAGGATGGCGCGTTCACTTCATGCCGATGCAGTGAGTCTTTTGAGTAAAACTCTTGTTTATGGTATAATCTTCTATGGCCTTAAGGTAGATAGGTATATATCCAAGACTAGGAGCGATTATTATGACTAAGAAGTACGAAGTTGGGGAAGTAATCTCAGGAAAAGTAACAGGCGTACAGCCATATGGCGCGTTTGTAGCATTAGACGAAGAAACCCAAGGATTAGTGCATATTTCGGAAATCACATATGGTTATGTGAAAGACGTAAGCGAATTCTTGTCTGTTGGGCAAGAAATTGAAGTGAAAGTACTTGAAGTGGACGAAGAAGCAGGCAAAATCAGCCTTTCTATCCGTGCATTACAAGAACGCCCACCGGTTTTACGTAAAGAAGACAAACCGAAAAAATCATTGCAAGCACGCGTTGACGAGCATGATGCAGAAGGTTTCAACTCTTTAAAAGACAAATTACAAGATTGGATCAAACAATCCGGTCAATGAGAAAAGTAGAAAGCGAGCCAACTCCTTGTGAGCCGGCTCGCTTTTTCTTTTCATTATGCGTTTAGATAGGTTATTTTCTTATCTTCCTTAAACGATATTGCAGGTTCTGCCTGCTCATTCCTAAAGCAACTGCAGCTTTTGTGACATTTCCTTCAAACATGCCCATCACTTTCTGCAAATAGTACATTTCCGCTTCACGTAAATAATCTTCCAGTGGCAGTAACTCACGATCAGATTGGACAACGAAATCTTCAGCTCGTTTAAGAGGTTCCCGCAATTCCTGCATTTTCAATTTGAAATGCAGAGGCAACATTTCGAACGTCACCATTTCTTCTACAGTAAGCATCGATGCGATCTCATCTAGTAAGATTTCCACTTCTTTTAAATTACCTGGCCAGTCGTACGAATGAAAAATGTCACGTACTTCTTCTGTCAGGCCCATGATTGCTGAACCGAATCGAACCCGATGTCGTGCAAAATAATCGTGAATAAAAGGATCAATATCTTCTCGTCGTTCACGCAAGGGAGGAACGACAATCGTCATGGAAGCAAAGAAGTAATAAAGCTCTTTTAATAATTCTCCCGAAGCAATCAAATCCACAGGGTCTGCCCCTACACTTGCTAAAAATAAGTGGTCCCCTAGCGTAGAGTCATTAACCATTTCTAATAGTTGTTGTTGCATACCCAAAGTCAAAAGGTCAATTCGTTCACAAAATATCGTGCTCGCTTCAAGCGTAATCATATCTTCTCTTAATTTATTGAGAATCGTCGGATCGGAGTTGTGGCAATATAACGTATAAAAATGGGACAAAGGTGGCGATAATTCGTAATGAATGCCTTCAGCGACCAAGTCTTTTCCGGTTCCTGCTTCACCAACAAGCAAGACAGATAAACGTGCCATCGCCGCTTTTTTGGCGGTTGAGATAACGTGTTTCATCGATTCGGAAACAGCCGTAATTACTGAAAATGTTATGGGTTCCCCATATCGGCGCAAAGGTTGATAAACTAAGCGTTCCAATGTGGTAACGTCACGTGCTAGCTCAACAGCCCCGATTAATTCTCCATTATCAAAAACAGGATGGGTATCGTTGATGGTTGTAATTTCATGTCCATTGCGATTCCAATAGGTTTGTTTGACATTCAGCACGTGTTCGCCGCTTTGCAGAACTTTCAAAAGGGTACTTTCCTGTTGGTCGAATTGAAATAATTCAAGAAGGGAGCGGTCAGCGACATCCTGTAAATCAAGGCCTTCAATGTTTTTCATTTTTTCGTTGTATAAAATGGTCCGCCCACTCCGGTCAATTGCGTGGATTCCCACCGAAATATGATCACTTGCAAAACGGTAAAACGGCAATAATTGAAGATCTTTATCGTTCACGGGAGGCTCACTCCTAAAGTTTTTTACGAAAATAAGAAATATCACTTGAAAAACGCAACAATCTTTTGCATTATTATAGATGTAAACGAAATAAAAGCGCAAATTATTTTTGCACTAAAATAAAAAGTAGGAGGATTCACATGATTCCTTATAAACATGAAGCATTTACAGATTTCACTAAAGAAGAAAACAAAAAAGCCATCCAAGATGGTTATAAAACAGTAGCAGGTTATATGGGTCAAGATTTCCCACTTATCATTGGTGGCGAACGCATTACAACTGAAGACAAAATTGTTTCTTACAATCCAGCTAACAAAACTGAAGTTGTAGGTTCTGTATCTAAAGCAAACCAAGAATTAGCTTCTAAAGCTATGGATATCGCTGATGCTACATTCAATACATGGAAAAAAGTAAAACCTGAAATTCGTGCTGATGTATTATTCAAAGCGGCAGCAATTATGCGTCGTCGTAAATTTGAATTCTCTGCATTACTTTCTAAAGAAGCTGGTAAAACATGGGTTGAAGCTGACGTTGAAGCAGCTGAAGCAATCGATTTCCTAGAATACTACGGTCGTCAAATGCTTCGTTTGAAAGATGGTCAACCAGTTGAAAGCCGTCCAGGTGAGTATAACCGTTATGACTACATTCCAATGGGTGTGGCAGTTGTTATTTCTCCTTGGAACTTCCCATTCGCTATCATGGCGGGTACTGCAGTTGCGGCAATGGTTACTGGTAACACGGTATTACTGAAGCCTGCTTCTACAACACCAGTTGTTGCATATAAATTTATGGAAGTATTAGAAGAAGCGGGTATGCCTGCAGGAGTAGTAAACTTCATTCCAGGTTCTGGTGCTGAAGTTGGGGACTTCATGGTCGATCACCCACGCACACGTTTAATCAGTTTCACTGGTTCACGTGACGTTGGTCTTCGTATCTTCGAACGTTCTTCTAAATTAACTGAAGGTCAAATTTGGATTAAACGTGTAATCGCTGAAATGGGCGGTAAAGACACAATCGTTGTTGATAAAGAAGCTGATTTAGAATTAGCTGCTCAATCAATCGTGAAATCTGCATTCGGTTTCAGTGGACAAAAATGTTCAGCATGTTCACGCGCGGTAATCGTTGAAGATGTATACGATCAAGTAGTAAACCGCGTTGAAGAATTAACTAAGGCTCTATCAGTTGGTGTTCCAGATCAAGATGAGCATTTCGTAGGTCCAGTTATCGATGGCGCAGCATTCAAAAAAATCATGAGCTACATCGAAATTGGTAAAGGTGAAGGTCGTGTAGTTTCTGGTGGTACTGGTGACGATTCTAAAGGATTCTTCATTCAACCAACTGTAATCGCTGACTTAGATCCTAAAGCTCGCATCATGCAAGAAGAAATCTTTGGACCAGTTGTAGGTATCTGTAAAGCTAAAGATTTCGACGAAGCTCTTGAAATTGCAAACAACACAGAATACGGCTTAACTGGTGCGGTAATTACAAACAACCGTATGAACCAAGAAAAAGCACGTGAAGACTTCCATGTGGGTAACTTGTACTTCAACCGCGGATGTACTGGCGCTATCGTTGGATACCAACCATTCGGTGGATTCAACATGTCAGGTACAGACTCTAAAGCAGGCGGTCCTGACTACCTGACTTTACACTTACAAGCAAAAACAACATCTGAAATGTTATAAGAAAAGCGTAGAAGCCCGTGCTAGCTCGACACCGGCGCTGGAAGGCTCGAATCGAAAGCTTGCTTTCGCTTGAGAGTCTGAAGCTTAGGTGCGAGCTAGGCTTCGAAGCTAGACATTACGACTAGCGGGATGCTCGTAGAGTGGCTGACGCCGGCGCTGGAAAGACCGAATCGGAAACCTTTTCCGAATGAGGGCTTGAAGCTTAGGTGCAGCCTGCCCTGCGGAACTAGACATTACGGCTAGCGAGAAACCCTAAAGTAGCTCGACACCGGCGCTAGAAGGCTCGAATCGAAAGCTTGCTTTCGCTTGAGTTTCGGAAGGATGGCTAAGTACGCCGCGTCCTGCGGCAACGCCTTCATGACCTACATCCTGTAGGCCTAAGCTTAGGTACGAGCTGGGCTTCGAAGCTAGACAGTTAGAAAAGTGACATTAAATATAGGCAGGCACATCAGAAGATGCGTCTGCTTTTTTTTGAAAATTGAGGAGGCGAAACATTATGACAGTTTCACAAAACGTTATTGCGCAAACAGAAAAATTTGGTGCGCCGAACTATCATCCACTTCCGATTGTTATTTCTGAAGCACAAGGTGTATGGGTAAAGGATCCAGAAGGCAACAAATATATGGATATGTTATCTGCTTATTCGGCAGTAAACCAAGGGCATCGTCACCCGAAAATTATACAAGCGCTTAAAGATCAAGCTGACCGTGTAACTTTGACGTCACGTGCATTCCATAACGATCAGTTAGGACCTTGGTATGAAATGATTTGTGAGTTATCTGGAAAAGATATGGCACTTCCTATGAATACAGGGGCTGAAGCTGTTGAAACAGCTATTAAGGCAGCTCGTCGATGGGCTTATGATGTAAAAGGAATTGCTGAAAACCAAGCAGAAGTCATTGCTTGTAACGGAAACTTCCACGGACGTACGATGGCGGCAGTTTCTTTATCTTCAGATCCTGATTACAAACGTGGCTTCGGACCAATGCTTCCAGGTATCAATTTGATTCCTTACGGAGACATTGAATCGTTAAAATCAGCAATCACACCGAATACAGCGGCATTCTTGATTGAACCAATTCAAGGGGAAGCAGGCATTGTCATTCCTCCAGCCGGATTCATGAAAGCTGCTCGTGAACTTTGTCGCGAAAACAACGTCCTATTTATTGCAGATGAAATTCAAGCAGGACTATGCCGTACTGGTAAAATGTTCGCATGTGAATGGGAAGATGTTGATCCAGATATGTACATTTTGGGTAAAGCACTTGGCGGAGGAGTATTCCCAATCTCTTGCGTAGTAGCCAACAAAGAAATTCTTGAAGTTTTTAACCCTGGATCTCATGGTTCAACTTTTGGTGGGAACCCAATGGCATGTGCAGTATCGATTGCTTCTTTGAATGTATTGACAGAAGAGAAGTTAGCAGAACGCTCTGAAGAACTAGGAAACTATTTCAAAGATGCACTGTCAAAAATCGAACATTCTTCTATTAAAGAAGTACGTGGTCGCGGATTATTTATCGGAATGGAACTAAACACAGAAGCTCGTCCTTATTGTGAGGAATTGAAAGAGCTTGGACTTTTATGTAAAGAAACGCATGATACGGTCATTCGTTTTGCTCCTCCATTGGTTATTACAAAAGAAGAATTGGACTGGGCAATCGAAAAAATTCAAAAAGTATTCAATAAATAATATTTAGTGTTAAAAAATAAAAATAATTATGTTACAATGATTGCGACGTAATCATTATGAATAAAGAGGCGAAACTAAAAAATGGCTGAAAATCTAAACCTGTTCACATCAACACAAGATGTTATTCAGGACGCTCTTAACAAACTTGGATATGATGAAGGAATGTTTGAACTTTTAAAAGAACCATTGCGTATGCTTGAAGTGCGTATTCCAATTAAAATGGATGATGGTAAAGTAAAAGTATTCACGGGTTATCGTGCTCAACATAACGACGCTGTAGGACCTACTAAAGGTGGCGTACGTTTCCACCCGGAGGTTTCTGAAGATGAAGTGAAAGCATTATCAATGTGGATGACATTGAAATGCGGAATCGTTGATTTACCTTATGGTGGTGGTAAGGGCGGAATTATTTGCGACCCTCGAAAAATGTCGATGAACGAAATTGAAAAACTTAGTCGTGGCTATGTTCGCGCGATTAGTCAATTTGTGGGACCAACTAAAGATATTCCAGCTCCAGATGTATTTACAAATTCACAAATTATGGCTTGGATGATGGATGAATATAGCCGTATTGATGAATTTAACTCACCAGGTTTCATTACTGGTAAACCAATTGTTCTTGGAGGTTCTCAAGGACGTGAACGCGCTACTGCCCAAGGTGTAACAATCTGTGTGGAAGAAGCTGCAAAAAAACGCGGTATCGATATGAATGGGGCGCGTGTGGTCATTCAAGGTTTCGGTAATGCTGGTAGTTTCTTAGCTAAGTTTATGAGTGATGCAGGAGCTAAAGTAATCGGAATCTCAGATGCATACGGAGCTTTACATGATCCGAATGGTTTAGATATTGATTATTTACTGGATCGCCGTGATAGTTTTGGAACGGTAACAACATTGTTCGAAAATACAATCTCTAATAAAGAATTACTTGAATTAGATTGCGATATTTTAGTACCGGCAGCAATTGAAAATCAAATTACTTCTGAAAACGCACACAACATTCGTGCGAGCATCGTAGTAGAAGCTGCAAATGGCCCGACTACTACTGAAGCTACAAAAATACTAACTGATCGAGGCATTTTACTTGTTCCTGACGTACTTGCTAGCGCAGGTGGTGTTACAGTATCTTATTTTGAATGGGTTCAAAATAATCAAGGTTATTACTGGACAGAAGAAGAAGTAAATGAAAAACTTTATAAAAAAATGGTGGACGCATTTGAAAATGTTTACACTGTTTCAACAACACGCAACATCAACATGCGTTTAGCGGCATATATGGTTGGTGTTCGTAAAACTGCAGAAGCTTCTCGCTTCCGTGGTTGGGTATAAAAATAAACGCGTCTTGTCTCTTTGGAGACARGGCGTTTTTTCGTTTATTTTAAGCTCTTTTCTTTGATTTTACGGGCGATTATGTACATAATACTCAATAGAGGAGCGTGATAAAAATGAATGCATTTTCATTTTATAACCCTGTTAAATTGATTTTTGGTAAAGGGCAACTTGAACAGATCAAACAAGAATTACCTACATACGGCAAAAAAGTACTGCTCGTTTATGGTGGCGGAAGTATTAAGAAAAATGGTCTATATGAAGAAGTAATGACCACTTTAAAAGCGGTGGATTTGGAAGTATTTGAATTGAGTGGAGTGGACCCGAATCCACGAATCTCAAGCGTCCGAAGAGGCGTAGAAATTTGTAAGAACGAAAATATCGATGTTTTACTTGCGGTAGGGGGCGGCTCTGTCATTGATTGTACGAAGCTAATTGCTGCTGGTGCAAAATATGATGGAGATGCTTGGGACTTTGTCAGTCGTAAAGCAGTACCTGAAACGGCATTGCCTTTTGGTACAGTATTGACATTGGCTGCAACTGGTTCTGAAATGAATGCGGGATCGGTTATTACTAATGAAGAGACACAGGAAAAATACGGATGGGGCAGCCCATTGGTATACCCTAAATTCTCTATATTAGATCCTACATACACTTTCTCAGTTCCGCAAGATCAAACGGTTTATGGAATTGTGGATATGATGTCTCATATTTTTGAACAATATTTCAATAACGCTACGAGTACACCGGTTCAAGATGAAATGTGTGAAGGCGTATTGCGTGCCATTATGGAAACTGCACCAAAACTACTGAACAACTTACACTCGTATGAACATCGTGAAACCATTCTTTTCTCAGGAACAATTGCTTTAAACGGCATGTTGCAAATGGGGTACCAAGGAGACTGGGCAACTCACGATATTGAGCATGCAGTATCAGCAATTTATGATATTCCCCACGCAGGTGGACTAGCAATTCTTTTCCCACATTGGATGCGTCATAATATCAAAGTTGATCCAGAACGTTTTGCCAGATTGGCGGTTTATGTATTTGGCGTAGAGCCTGAAGGCAAGACGGTTGATGAAATAGCAAATGAAGGAATCGATAACTTGCGTGCTTTTTGGACTTCAATAGGAGCGCCCGAGACACTTGCTGACTATAACATCGACGATTCTAAAATTGAATCGATGGTTGAAAAAGCTATGGTTTACGGTCCATTCGGAAACTTCGTACCATTAGAAGCAGGCGATGTACGCGCTATTTTAAAAGCTTCACTTTAATAAATGAAGTAAACTGTACTCGTGATTGATGTTTTCTTTTCCAGTTACGAATAAAACCATACTCCTCCTGTCCATTCTAATAGAAGACGGGAGGTTTTTTATTTGATAGAACTTAATTCTTCAATAGAAGGAAGACGTTTTGAAAAAGGTCACCTAGAAGAGTTTTTAACAAGTCATGGATTTACGGTAGGTGGAGGTTGGGATTACGACCATGCCTATTTTGATTATGTTTTTCAAAAGACACCATATTACGATGTCTTACGAATTCCGGTAACTGTGAAAAGTGGAGATTTTGAACAGGCATCGGCCAAATTGGAATGTGGCGTCCCTTTCTTATTAAGACATTGTTATCAGTATGGCATTGATGACGAAAAAGATGCCCTTTTTGGAGTTGGTGGAGGAGTAATGAATCAATTCCAAAAACCGACCAATAAAGATGCACCGATCAGCAATAAACTTGTCGTTCAGGGCGTGGAATTGCTTAAAACTCTAGATAGTCGTTTACAATAGGAAAGCCCCGTTCAATGAGCAACATTGAACGGGGCTTTCTTCATATAAATCATTGTGGAGGTAAAATTTCCGGTCGATTACTGACAGGCTTCCAGTGAGTGACCCCATCATCTTCATCGAATGAAATGGTTACATCTTGAACACCTTGTTGATGAAGAATTAAATCTACAAGATGATCTCGAATGTCATCAGCCTCTGCAAAAGAGATTGAAGGGTCCACTTCAGCAACTAGTTCAACATGTAAAAACTCGCCTTCTTTAATTACTGCAAGCTTTTGAATATCTTTAACGTCTTTATGTTCAAATACGAGATGCGCAATATGGTTCAACATTTGTTCGTCCGTTTCCCCGATTGCTCCACGTGCATTTTCCAGGAAAACGCGACCAACAACGTAGAACATCATTAAACCAATCATGATGGAAGCGATACCTTCTGCTTGTAAAAAGCCTGTGAAATGAGCGATTAACACTGCGACAAATGCCAGAACTCCACCGCTTGTTGCCACTAAATCTTCCATAAAGACTAATTTTGTTGCGGGTTTCGCTCGATTTAAATGGCTAAAAGCGAGTGTTAAAGGTGCCAATCCTGTTGCTTTAGGCACACCAGCTTCGTGTAGTACTTCTTTTGCCGCTTTATAAAGTACGAAAGTTTCTAATATGATTGCAATAGCTAATACACCGAGAGTAATGAATAAACCGCCTGATTTAGCCGGATGTTGTATATGATGCCATCCTTCTATAACAGTCTCATAAGACAATATCCCAACAATTAGAACTGCTCCTAGACAAACTAAATTGACGACTCTTCCGAAACCATTTGGAAAACGGGGTGTAGGAGCTTTCTTGGAAAGGGCAGAACCGATGAAAACAAAGAATTGGTTTGCAGCATCCCCAATGGAGTGCATCATTTCTGCAAACATAGCTACATTTCCTGTGAAGAAGAATGCTACACCTTTTAGTATTGCGATTACTGTATTGACGATAGCCGCTAACAATGAAGGCTTATTTCCTTCTTTAAGTAGTCCGAAAAATTCTTTCATATAATCCTCCTATTAGGATAAAATTTCTAGTTCGACTCGATCAATGTATGAAAGAGAATGGACACTGTCATAAATGGTTAATGAATTATGCTTTGGTAAAGTGGAAAAACGTAATTCAATTTCATGCTTCAATCGTTGATCGGAAAGTGGGATATCTTTGATACGAAGACTTTCAATGACCATCTCTTCTGATTTAAGAAAAGAAACCAAATGTTCGATCGAACCCGATTCAGAAAGGAGAACCTTCATATATACTTCCTTCATTCGAAGACGCTTAGGACCAATTTTAGAAAGAAGTGGAGGAAGAACCTCAATCCCAACCAAAACAATCAGTACACAACTCGTCGCCTCTACATAAAAACCTGCCCCGACAGCAATTCCGATTGCACCAGCACCCCAAATCATTGCAGCTGTTGTTAATCCGGTAATACTGTCGTTACCTTTTCGCAGTATTACACCCGCTCCTAGAAAACCAATTCCACTAACGATTTGGGCTGCCAGCCTTAAAGGGTCCATGGTTATATTCACACCGTCTCTAGCTTCTGCCATATAAGCTGACTCAATAGAGATATATGTAAGAAGACAGCTGAAAGTGGCAATAACCAAACTTGTCTTCAAACCAACTGGTTTCTTTTTAAGTTCCCTCTCAAGACCAATTATTAAACTTAATAATGCAGCCAATCCTAATTTCATCAATATTTCAGTATGTATAAATCCGTCAACAATTATTGAGCCCATAAGCATCCTCCTATTTAATAAGATAAAAAAAATTGCAATGCAGGATAAGACATGAAACAATATGAAGGATTATCTATATAGTACCTTTATTCGAATAGTATTATCAATTGTTTCAAGGGTACAGAGAGAAGTGAACTTAATGGAAAAACCAACAATTCACCCTTTAATTCCAATTGCAGTTGGCGTTCTCGCAGTTGCCCTGTCGGCAATATTTGTAAAACTTGCAAATGCGGATGCAGGGGTCATAGCATTTTATCGTATGTTATTTTCAGTATTAATCATGGCACCCATTTTCTTTTGGAAATACACGTCAGAAATTAAACAATTAACAAAGAGAGATTGGACATTTTCGTTAGTTGCCGGAATCTTTTTGGCTTTTCATTTTATCTTATGGTTTGAATCACTAAATTACACATCGGTGGCCAGTTCAACGGTTCTAGTGACGTTACAACCTATTTTTGCCTTCGCGGGTACATACTTCTTTTTTAAAGAACGCTTATCATTAAAAACCATCGTATCTGGAGTCATTGCATTAGGAGGCTCGATTTTAATAAGCTGGGGAGACTTCCGAATCAGTGGGAGTGCATTATATGGAGATGTATTGGCGCTCATCGCTTGTGCACTTGTTACTGCCTATCTTTTATTCGGCCAGGATGTACGTCAAAGACTGTCTCTCGTTACATATACATTTGTGGTGTATGGAATTAGTACGATTACGCTATTTTTCTATGTATTAATTAAAGGAGAATCATTTGGACCTTATCCAGCTGATGATTGGTTATGGTTTATCTTATTAGCAATCGTACCGAATCTATTGGGACATACATTATTTAATTGGTCTTTAAAATATGTTTCAACAAATGTTATATCAATCGCAATTTTATTTGAGCCTGTGGGTGCAGCAATTTTAGCATTTTATATCTTTGATGAATATTTAATCACGACTCAGATCATCGGAGGAATCATCGTTATTGCAGGTATAGTACTGTTTGTAGTGGACTTTAAGAAGATATTTAAACTTTTTCGTAAAAAACCTCTTGATTTATAAATCAAGAGGTTGTATATTAATACTTGTCCTTCGGAAGCGAAGAAAAATATTTCAAAATAGTTATTGACTTTGATTTCGAATGAAGGTATATTAATAAAGTCGCCAAAACGAGCGACAAACAAAAAAGAAAAAGCAAAACTTTTTGTTGACATGACAATCTGGATTTGCTAAGATATAAAAGTTGCCGTTACAACAACGGTAAACAAATGAACCTTGAAAACTGAACAGCAAAACGTCAACAATAAAGCGGAACRCACTTCGGTGTGGGAAGCRAAACTTGAACTTAATTGTTCATTTTAAAACGTCATTAATTTGACGCCAGCAACAAAGTCGAGCTAATCGACTCACCTATTATGGAGAGTTTGATCCTGGCTCAGGACGAACGCTGGCGGCGTGCCTAATACATGCAAGTCGAGCGGAATGATGAAGAAGCTTGCTTCTTCTGATTTTAGCGGCGGACGGGTGAGTAACACGTGGGCAACCTACCTTGTAGATTGGGATAACTCCGGGAAACCGGGGCTA
>NZ_JBFUIO010000062.1:0-14329 GCF_056401835.1 Paenisporosarcina sp. P4_D4
GAATTATTTAGTATTTTGTACAAAACTCAAGATTAAAGGTGAGATAATTAGTACAAAAGAAACTAAAATCAGTGTCAATGAAACAGTTTTTGAAAGCTTTTCTCTGCCAATTACTTTATTCCAGCCAGAGAATTGCCACTTATTTCGATACAAAACAAAAAGAATTAATAAAATAGCTACTGCACCTAGCCAAGAATATGTTTCATTCACTTCAAATCTTGTATATATGTTTCCTGTTACGACCGCACCCAAAGTACCAAAAAATATAAAGATAATAACGATACGTAGCAGTTCTAATAAAGTATTCATTCTGCTCCACCTTCTTAAAAGAATTAATCCTTTCATTTTTTCAAACGAAAAAATTTGTGAATGTGCAGTTGTATCATAGCTCTTAATCTCATAAGCACTCGTTTGTTCTATAACAATTTGTTATTCTCAATGGTTTTCACTTTAACAAAGAATAAATATCAGTATCAAATGGAACATCATTTTGATACATATAATTTCTCAAAGTTCCTTCTTTTACAAAGCCTAATTTTGTTAACAGCTCATTAGATGCTTTATTTTCAACGAAAACAACTGCTCCAATCCGCATTAAACCAAGTTCTTTAAAACCATAGGAAATCACTTTACTAACAGCTTCAGTCGCATATCCTTTGCCCCAATGTTCAGGAAAAAGTGCATAGCTTATATCTGCTCGCTTATGTCCTTGTGACCAATCTTGTAACCCAATTGTTCCGATAATTCCATCCGTACCTTTCATTTCAATTCCCCATTTAATACCACTTTTTTCATCGTAATTCTTCGAAAAATTCCTGACAATTTGTTTTACCTGATCTACACTTGTTAATGGATTTTGTCCGTAATAACGCAATACATCTGAATTAGAGAAACAATTTAATATATCTAATGCATCAGATTCAATGAGTTCTCTCAAAACTAATCGTTCAGTTTCTAATATAGGAAACATTTTCTCACTCCTTTTGTTTAATCCTAGAATCCCCTTATGATTTTTCATTTAAAGGGAGAATAATCCGACACTAAATTAGTCGTTAGCATTTATCTCTATTTTCTTAATATCTTTCACATTTGCAGTACCTGGTTTGGATCCTCTTACATTTCCATTTAAGGTTGCTTGAACTTTATCTCCAATACTGAACTCCGTGGTATTGACGCCTTCTAAATTGGTAAAGTCAAACACAAACGAATTCATATCTGATTGAGGCAGTTCAACTTTGATCCATTCAAAATCAAGCATATTTATTTCTTCAACTATTAACATTGTATCCTTCGTCATTTCTAGGACATAACCTTGAACTTTGATTTCTGGTTCAACACTTTGTTCCTTTTCAGATTGTTCGATAATGTATTCTGCAACCTCTGTTAATTTCACACCATCCACGCTTTGGTCGCATGCAGCCCAGCGAAATACTCGTTGACCACTGTTAATGTGCACCTTTAATTGATAGTTCATTATATCCTCAATATCACACATCGCCTTCAGATCTTTTTCAGCTAAGTAATTTGCAAACACTAATCTTTTATACACCTCTTGCTTTATATGTGGTGGTATATCAAAATCGGCCATTACTTGCGTTTCATTCACAGTGATTTCTTTTTTCGMCTGTTTTGTTAAAGTATTGATTTCATTTTCGAGCTCCTCTCCATACATCAGCTCAAACTCAAAAAGATCCTGCTCACTGCTGTCGTAGCTTATTTGTAAAATTTTATCCATCCCATACGGAATACCATTACAGTCAATCGCGATATATGAAAGATTGGTATCGTTGGTTTCCTTAACCATATTGCCACATTTGTTGGTAATGATTTCGCCACTTCCATAAGTGTCTCTACTATAATCGTTCTTCACTTCAAGTGATTCTCCGTTATATGTTAAATCAGTTACTATTGGGGCTCCTTCAATCGTGTAATGGACAATACGCAAATCTGAAGCAATCCCGTTCTGGATGTTGTCATAGAAACCCTGCATTTGTTCCCAGCCCTCAACTCCTCCATGGGTATCCAGAACATCAACATTATGTACGCCCTTTACCTCGAGTTTATAACTATCAGCTTTTTGAGTTCCTCCTTTGATACTGTCATTTCCGACCGTGGTGCAACCAACTAGAATGATAATTAACAATAGAAGGATATTATACGTAAAATTCTTCATCGACTCCTCACATCCATCTTGCGAATTTGTAATGAATACCTCTGCCAAAAGATAAAAGAAAGACATTCCTCTTTTGAAGTAAAGTCCTATTAGTTAATAAGCGTATGTGTCATTGTTATTAAATATATTTCATAGTGATGGTACCCTTGCCCTTTTTGTATTTTACAGTCGCCATTGCCCCGTTCACCAAGATATTTTGTGGTGGACTAACTGTTCTCCTCCTCAAAAAGAAATTCTAAGTCCCCCTTGATACTATGAATAAATTCATATTCACTCCACTTCATTTGATTAATTTAACGTTGGATAAATGAATCCTCTCAAATGGACGATCACCTTTAATGGTTTCAATTTCAATTCGTTTTTGAACAGGCTCCCTCATGCTATCGACAGCTGCTAATACTCTCGTCAAGCCTTCCATCATCCCTTTAGCAGACAGGATTAGAAGCGAAATAAACAGAATTGGAATGAAAGCAATCCATGGATAAGAAGTCCATAAAAATTCCCACCACATTCCAAGTAAACCAGCCCATTCGTTTGAATTGGAGATTTGTTTTGTAAAGCCAAATAAATCTCCACGCCTCATATATCCTCCTATGAATAACCCAAGTACGGCTAAATGGGACATCAAGATCAGGGTGTGAATGAAATCCCTTAAGAAAATAATCGCCAGTTGAGGAACTAAAAAAGGTTTGATATGTTTGGTGACAATTCGCCAATTACTGGCTCCAAGCGTTCTGGAACTTTCTATGAATTCCTTCTTATAAATGGACTTTACTTCATTTGCAATCAAGATCGAATTTGTTGGAATAAATAGAAGGGCAAAAATAACGAAATAGAATAGTATCCTGCTCCAATAGGGCAATGGCTCCGGCCCTTTGATTAAGGCACCATCTACAAGTAACATCTCCACTTCTGAAATTAAGATTCCGTTCAATAGTAGAAAGGCCAATAAAGTCATTGGGAAGTAATTAAATGCATCCGCTATTGATTTAAGAGGTTTTTCAATTTTCTGCAGGAAGAAATGAATAAAAAGCCCAATCCAAATGGATGGAAAAACGCGGAGAAATGTAATAATCAATGCCGCTGCTATTGTATATTTTGCTCCTACAAGCATGACGATAAATATATCCCGTCCAAAATTGTCAGTTCCTAAGGGAGGAAAGTTTTTATAACTGTAAGGTGCAGGTAATGGTTTCCCCTGGCTATCATAAAGTAATGAAGCTGTAGGAATTCGATCATTAAATAAGAAAAAATATAGCGTGCTGACTACTAACAGTCCACTGATGATGAGGAAGCCAGAAAGAAACAACTTGTTTAAAAGAAGTCTTTTTATGATAAACACGTAATCACCATTCCAATCTTTGGCCAGTATATTTTTCTATAAGGCTAGTAATGACTGCATAGATAAGGAAAATCGGAACAAAAAACATGATCAATGTGAATGCGATCACATTCGGATTTGGATAGCTCATTATAAAAGTAAAGATTCCATAGATGTTGAATAGTTTCTCGAAAATTACCATTGAGGACAATAAATATAGAACAATCGTTTTACTATGATTAAAGATGCTTGGTGTGATATTTCTCAGCACATGGTAAAAGAAGATTTCCGTTTTATTAAAACCTTTACTTCTTGCCAATTCTACGTATGATTTATTCCATTCATCGCTTACTAAATGAAGGTTGATTCTGAAAATCATGAATGCAGGAATCAAGGCCAACGTAACAATCGGTAAGAAATATGTTTGGTTCTGGGATGAGCCTGCTACAGGAAATAACAAATGGCCGCTTTGCTTGAAATATAAAATAACAGAAAATTGAATGAGCATTATAATGAATAAGTCGGGTAAGGATTCCAACAACGATACGATTCTAGATACCATATCGTTTATTTTTTTTGGAAGCAGGACTGTGAAGTACGTAATTAATAAACCGAAGATAATAGCTATACATAATGCCGAAATAAAAATGGTTAATGAGTAAAAGTAGTAATCCCAAAAATTCAAGAAAATCGAATATTCATGGTTGGTCGGTCCTAAAATGATTAATTTTTCAGGGGCAATAAGAGACGTGACGATATGCCACACATTGTCCAGAAACAAAGTGAAATCAAGTTGGATACCATTTGTAAATAACCCTACAAAAGCACTCAACAAAACGATACCGAGTACAACATAAAGAAAACGTGTTAAGACTCCTAAACTTGAAATCATATCAATTCTCCACCTTAAGTTCATAATCCAAAAAATTACACTTAAAGTTAACATTACCATACTGTCATTAATTGTAATAGACATTAATTGTCTTTTCTGATTATTTATTATTCAACAACAAGAATTTTGAACAAAAGAAAAAGAGCTACGTATGTAGCCCAAGAATCAGATCAGAATTGTTGCGAAGTCCACTTTTCAACTTTTTTATCAATTGTTTGATGAATGCTTCTTTTCCCTCCTGGTACTCATATGTGTTATCAGGAGACCAAGTTACTTTATTTTTCATTTAACCAGTCTTCCACTTTTTCACTCATCTCTTTTTCTAAACTCTCGATGGTTTCGGCATCATGCACTGCTATTTTTGCGTATTTTTCCGGAAACATTTTCTTTACTGAAGAAGCGTACTGATTACCGTTCTTTGGTTCAATGTATTTGATAACTTCATAACCAGAATCAGCTTTCTTCAATTGTATCAACGCAGGTAACGAGTGCCCCGATTGACTTTCGACTCCATTTGCCTTATTGAATCCACTGAAATATGACCACATGTATACGTTTATTACTCCATTTTCTTCACTGGTCCCATAGATTCTGTGGACTTCAAATTGTTTCTCTGATGGATAGTATATGCCCTTGTATTTTTCTACGATATAATCCGAAATAACTTCATCCATTTCTTCTGTCACATGTGAATTTCCATCCTTGATCTCGGGAACATCTGGAGCACACCCCACCAAAAAGATTGATAGAATCAGGAAAAACCATTGATTCATTTGCCACCTTTTCACTATAAATTTCTCCCTATCATATATAGTTATTGAACCCGACCGATTTCATTTAGTGGCCAAAAAGCAACGCTTGTGCTGCCTATGACTTCCTCCATCGGGACTAAACCAATTATTCGGCTGTCTGTACTGTTACTCCGATTGTCTCCCATCACAAACAAGTAACCATCTGGAATCACTTTCTCTCCTGTCAGTTCTTCAAGGGTGAAATCCTCTGTTAAAGTACCGCTGCTCACTTCGTTTTTATTTGATTCCAAATAGGGTTCTTCTTGAGGTTCACCATTGATAAATAATTGATCATTTTTATAAGCGACATGATCTCCTGGCAATCCAATCACTCTTTTAATATAATCTTGTTTTCAGTTGCGTGGAAAACTACGATATCATACCGATTTGGACCCTCAACTTCGTAGCCGATTTTATTAACAATCATTCGCTCTCCATTTTCAAGAGTCGGCATCATTGATTCCCCGTCGACAACAATCGGGGTGAATAAGAAATAACGAATTAGCCAAGCTGCACTAAAGGCAATGAGCAATGCTTTTGCCCACTCCCAGACCTCATTTTTTTCTTTTTTAACTTGTTCCATCCTTTGGCCTCCTGGCATCTAAAACAATAATTGTTCGTTTCTATTCCATTACATGATTTTTTTATTTCACTTACTACGAAGACGAAAAGTAAAAAGTAAAAGTTTCAAATCAATATTGAGTCATTTAATCTCAGAACCATTTGCGAAAGTTAATCCTTTTTCAATTAATGCGCGTCGGATTATATCAAGCGCTTTCGGACCCATTCCATGTAATTTCAAAACCTCAGCCTCACTAACTTTGGTTAATTGCTCAAGCTGGAGATATCCAGCTCCAACCAGTGCACGTCGTGCTGGTGCGCCTATAGAAGTTGGGATGTCACTTATTAAACTACTATTATTTTTCGTCATTACTTCTCACCTTTCTTGAATGATTATTCAAAATAAAATTGTTAAGGATTAATTTCTATAATCATCCACTTATGTCCTTCTTTCCCCCCTTTTCAAAACGACGAACAATTCAAAACTAAAAAAACAACCCACCTGTCAGCTACTGCTTAACAAGCGGGATGTTTTCATACTAATGATTTTGCTTTTTCAATTTGCATACGGACTTGATCAAAACCAGTTCCCCCAAGCGAATTTCTTCGCTTAACTGCCGCTTCGGGTGACAGTACATCGTAGATATCGGGTTGAATTAAACTACTGGCTTCCTGCAAGTCTTCTATCGTAAGGTCCAACAAGTAAATGCCGCGTTGGATACATAGGAAAACGAGCTTCCCTGTGACTTCATGTGCTTCTCGGAACGGCATACCATTTGTCGCCAAGTAATCGGCAAGTTCCGTAGCATTTGAAAAGTCTTGATGCACCGCTTCATTTAATCGCTTTGTGTGGACAGTCATGGTTCTTACCATGCCTTCAAAAATTTGAAGAGATCCATTCAAAGTCTGAACCGTATCGAACATGCCTTCTTTGTCTTCTTGCATATCTTTGTTATACGTGAGTGGCAATCCTTTAAGCGTAGTCAACAGGCTAAACAAGTTCCCGTACACACGACCCGTCTTTCCGCGGATTAACTCGGCCATATCTGGATTTTTCTTTTGTGGCATGATGCTGGAGCCTGTGGCGAACGCATCGTCGAGTTCAATAAATTGAAATTCCTGGCTCGACCAAAGGATGATTTCTTCAGCGAAACGCGATAAGTGCATCATCACAAGTGAGGCATTACTTAAAAATTCCACGATGAAATCACGGTCACTCACGGCATCCATGCTATTTTGGTACACTTGCTCAAACCCAAGGGTATTGGCTGCTTTTTCACGATCAATCGGGAATGTCGTACCTGCAAGTGCGCCGGCACCTAATGGTGAAATATCAATACGTTTAAGTGATTCAGACAAACGTTCCTGATCACGCTCAAGCATCCAGAAGTATGCCATCAAATGATGAGCAAACGAAATGGGTTGCGCACGTTGCAAATGCGTATAGCCAGGTGCAATGGTTTCAACATGTTGCTCTGCTTGCATTAGTATTGCTTGTTGAAACGCTTTGATGCTCTCAATAATTTCTTGTACACGAGTTTTTAAAAAGAGATGCATATCTGTTGCGACTTGGTCATTTCGACTACGTCCAGTATGCATTTTGCCACCAACTGGCCCGATCAAATCAATCAACATTTTTTCAAGATTTAAATGAATGTCTTCGTTTGCAACTTCAAATACCAGCTCATCATTCGTTGCTTTTACTTTCAATTGCTCTAGACCGTCGACAATCTTGCTAACATCTTCAGCAGGTAAAATTCCACAGTCGCCAAGCATTTTTACATGTGCCATGCTGCCCGTCAAATCTTCCATGACGAGTTGTTGATCAAAGCCGATGGATGCGCCAAATTCATCAACCCATTGTTCAGCAGACTTTTGAAAACGGCCGCCCCATAGTTTGGTCATTCCGACACCTTCTCTTTTCCTTTGTTAACCATGGCATGAACCTTTGTCGGAAGTCCCCATAGCTCGATGAAGCCCACAGCAGATTCATGGTTGAATTCATCATCCGTAGTATAAGTGGCTAGTTTTTCATCATACAGTGAATTTGGCGATTTACGTCCTTCAACAATTGCATGACCTTTAAATAGTTTCACACGCACCACACCGTTGACATACACTTGCGTTTCTTTAAGGAAAGATTCTAGTGCCACTTTTAATGGAGAGAACCACAATCCTTCATAGATCAGTTCCGTTAATTTTTTCTCGATAACCGGTTTGAAATGAGCCAGCTCTTTAACAAGAGTAATGTCTTCAAGTTCTTTATGCGCAAGCAATAGTGTGTGAGCACCAGGCACTTCATATACTTCACGTGACTTGATACCGACTAGACGGTTTTCGACATGGTCGATACGTCCGATTCCGTGTTTCCCAGCGATTACATTCAGCTCGGAAATAAGCTCAGCTAATGGATAGGAAACTCCATCCAACGCAACAGGTACACCTTGTTCAAACGTAATCTCAATCAAATCGGCTGTATCTGGCGTATCTTCTAGTGCAACGGTTAAATCATATGCATCTTCTGGTGGTTTAGCCCAAGGATCTTCTAAAATACCGCATTCGTTGGCACGACCCCATAAGTTTTGATCTATTGAAAATGGACTATCTAAGTTTATTGGAATTGGAATGTTATTTTTCTTCGCATAGTCTATCTCTTCTTCACGAGACCAACCCCACGCACGAACAGGTGCGATTACTTCCAAGGAAGGATCCAATGCTTTGATCGATACCTCGAAACGCACCTGATCATTGCCTTTACCTGTACAGCCATGAGCTACGGCATCTGCTCCGGTTTGGTGTGCGATTTCAACCAATTTTTTTGAAATTAACGGACGGGATAAAGCCGAAACCAATGGATATTTCCCTTCATACCATGTGTGTGCTTGAAGTGAAAGTAATGCATATTCGTTCGCAAATTCTTCTTTTGCATCAATCATGTAACTTTCAACAGCACCGACTTGCAGTGCTTTCTTTTTAATGAACTCTAAATCTTTTCCTTCACCTACATCTAGACAAACAGCGATTACATCGTAACCTTGTTCTTTTAACCACGGAATTGCGACGGATGTATCTAGACCACCTGAGTATGCGAGAACTACTTTTTTGTTCATTTGTCATTCCTCCTGAATGTATGTTTATTCACATTTAATGAATTAATATACACAGATAATATCATGTTATAAAAATGTATACAAGTGAATACTCATACATTTAATAAAGTTTAACTATTCAAAAAAAGAACACCCGCATTGGTGCTCTTGATCACATTCTTATTTCTTCATGAAAAAATTTCGTCCTACGCGTTCAATTAGCCCGGGAGCCATATTGTATGCTTTACTCGAAATGCCCATATACCAAGGCAAATCCACTTCACGTACAGGACGTTCAATTACTCTGACAATCGCACTTGAAACTTCCCCGACTGATAACAAGAACTTTTTAAGTGAACTTTTATATGTACCCGTTGAATCCGCTAAATCCAAAAATGGTGTATCGATAGGCCCTGGATTGATGGTCGTCACGTAAATCCCGTGTGGCTGGACTTCCATTCGTGTAGCGTTAGCGTAACCGAGAAGCGCGTGCTTCGTTGCTGCATACACAGACGCTTTTGGTGTGGCGATTTTCCCAGCCTGTGACGCAACATAAATGAGATGCCCTGATTTCCTTTCTATCATTAAAGGTAAAATCCTGCTTGTCAATTTCATGGGTGCTGTTATATTAATACGCATCATGTCATCAATTTGTTGGTCAGTAGTATCATGTGCCAAAGCAAACGTTCCCACACCTGCAGAAAAGACGACAACCTCAGGAGCCGGACATTGACTCAATACAGTTTCTAGACCTTGATCTGTCAGCAAGTCAGCTTCAATTGCATGAATTCCGTGAGATCTAAGATCTTCGAGAGCAGATTTAGAACGACCTGTTGCATATACAGTGTATCCTTGTTGGCATAAATCTTTTGCAACCTGTAGCCCAACGCCACTTGTCGCTCCTGTAATCAAAACCGTTTTAGGCTTGCCCATAAGTGAATACCCCATTTTGGTCGTGTGACTCGATGGCAAGTCCTTCAGCAAGCAAATAGTCTATTTGTCCGATGGTTTCAGAAAGTGTCAGACCCAGTTCTTTCTCATAGACAAATGGAAATAATTTTTGTGTGATTTCGAAAATGGTAAGTTGTTCTTCAGCAAGCATCGCATGGACTTTCATCGCACGGTCATGTTGTTTTTCTAAGCGATGTGCAATCAATGCATGGACATTGAATACTTCATTGCCATGACCACTGTAAATTTTCTCTACTGGCATGGTCAGGACTTTTCTCAATGATTCGTTGTATTGAATCATTGCTCGTGGACGTCTAGCACTTGGATCAAGTGGAGGCTCAATTAAAGGATTTGATGAGATTTTTTCTAAGATATGGTCCCCACCAATCATCTCTTTGCTCTCAGCATGCCAAAAAGAAACATGACTCTGTGCATGACCAAGCGTTTCAACGACCGTCCAACCTGGATGTCCAGGAAGTGCATCGCCTTCCTCCACTGTCACATCAAGTGGACGATTGCCCATGAAAGCAACTGGACGTTTCATTTTCTCCACCCATGCATGATATTTCTCTGGAACACCTTCTTCAATTAAACGTTCCAAATAAAACTCATCATGATAGGCAAAAAAAGCTGGATCTCGAGTCAACCAAAGGTCATTATAGACATGCCCATATACTTTTGCATTTGGAAAAGCGTCAATCCAGCCTGCATGGTCAGGGTGATGGTGCGTCAAGAAAACTTGCTCGACATCATTGAACGAATAGCCCGCTTCTTTTATCCCTCGTTCAAGTGCTGCATAAGCTTCGGGTGTTTTTGGACCTGCATCAATTAATGAAAGCGTATCTCCTTTTAAAAGATAAGCATTAACATCCCCTACAGCAAAAGGTGTAGGCAATATAAGTTTGTGGATCATATGGCATTCTCCTTAAAATGAATCACTATTCACTCTATTGTACAATTTTTACAAGTTCGCGTCACTTTTAAGATTAGTGAGAAAAATGAGGAGTAACAACGAAATCACGAAAGTTGAACAAAAATGGAAAAGTTGCACCCAACTCTGCATACAATGAAATAATTATCTTTCGAATTTTTATTCATCAGTTGACAACTCTTCGTAAACAAGCCTATAATTTCAATAATTTAGAACGTTCAGGCTTTGATAAAGAACAGTAATCGTGTTGAAGGAATATAGAGAGTGTGTTCACCGGCTGAAAGACACACTTCCCGCTCACAGGATGAACCTACTTTGGAGCCGCCATGCAAACATGGCCGTGCCTTCGCGATAAGAAGGAACAAGTTGTGCTCCATGTGGGGCAAAACAAGGTGGTACCGCGGAAACATGCGTTTTCGTCCTTTCATTAGGACGGGAGCGCATTTTTTTATACAAAAAAGGAGGAGTAACAATGAAAACGATTGTATTTGTTGGAGCAGGTTCGATGGCGCAAGCGATGATTCATGGCTGGATGAAAGAGGCAACTGTTGCCCCTCAGAACGTATTTGTTATGAACAAATCCGATCGCAAGAAGTTGACTTTCCTTCATGAAACATACGGAGTACAAGTCGTTTGTGAAGACAAAGAAATATTGAAAACGGCAGATTTGATTATCTTGGCAATGAAACCGAAAGACGTTCAGGCGGGCATGCAGGCAGTTGCCCCTTACCTTTCGAAGACTGCAGTAGTGTTATCGATTCTAGCAGGAGTTCCAATGTCGACAATCGGGCAAGGACTGGGCGAACGTCCGATTGCCCGTTGTATGCCGAACACCTCAGCTACCATCGGGATGTCTGCAAGTGCGGTGGCCTGGAATGAACAAATGAATCACACTGATAAAGAGGAAATTATGCAACTGCTGCGTACTATTGGATCCGTCATTGAAGTGGAAGAAGATCAGCTGCATGTCATTACGGCTTTATCAGGCAGCGGTCCTGCTTATGTCTATTATTTTGTGGAAGCCTTTGAAAAAGCGGCGGTCGCAAGTGGGCTTGCCCCACATGTTGCACGTAACTTACTTGTCCAAACTTTGGCTGGTTCAGCAGAAATGTTAAAACAGTCAACCGATTCACCAGCTACACTTAGAGAACATGTGACAAGTCCAGGAGGTACAACAGAAGCCGGAATCCAAGCTTTACAGGAAAAAGGATTTATCGACATGCTTGGAAGTTGTTTGAACGAAGCCGAAACACGTTCCCGTGAGCTTGGAAAGCGCTATATTTAGGACAAATTTGCTATAATACCTCATATACATAAAAGGAGGAATAGCATTTTATGGCAAAAGCTAAATTATTCGAAGAATATTCAATCAAAAATATCACATTCAAAAATAGAATCGTGATGGCACCGATGTGCCAGTATTCAAGTCATAATCAAAATGGGCATGTTGAAGATTGGCATCGCGTCCATTACCCAACACGTGCAGTTGGCCAAGTAGGATTGATTATTCTAGAAGCAACGGCAGTCTTACCCGAAGGCCGAATTTCTGTAAAGGATTTAGGCATATGGAGTGATGAACACACAGCAGGTTTGACTGAACTTGTTCAATCCATGAAATTACATGGATCGAAAACGGGCATCCAGCTAGCACATGCCGGTCGTAAATCAACGGTGGATGGTGACATTTTTGCCCCTTCCCCTCTTGCATTTAATGACCAATATAAAACACCAGTTGAGATGTCAAAAGAAGATATTGCTAACACAGTCAATGCTTTTAAGGCTGGGGCAATTCGTGCCAAAGAAGCTGGATTCGATGTCATTGAACTGCACGGTGCACATGGGTACTTAATCAATGAATTTTTATCTCCATTAACAAATAAACGTTCGGATGAATATGGMGGCAGTGAGGAAAACCGCTACCGCTTGCTTCGCGAAGTGATTGACGCAGTTCGTAGCATTTGGGAAGGTCCATTGTTTGTCCGCATTTCCGCACATGATTATACGGAAGGCGGCATGACACCAGAAGCGTATGTAACGATGACCAAGTGGATGAAAGAACAAGATGTTGATTTGGTTGACGTAAGCTCGGGAGCAAACGTTCCTGCAACCATCGAATCATTCCCTGGCTACCAAGTTACGTTTGCTGAAACGATTAAACATGGGACTCCGATTGCTACAGGTGCAGTCGGGATGATTACTTCTCCACTTCAAGCTGAGGAAATCCTGAAGAATAATCGTGCTGATTTAATCTTTTTGGCACGTGAATTATTACGCGATCCATACTGGCCATATCGTGCAGCAAAAGAACTACGCACGGAAATCAAATCACCGCTCCAATATGAACGCGGCTGGCTATAAGAATATGGAATAACAAAAGGGTCCTTTTGCTAACGGGTTCTGTTTCGAAATACAAAATTTAAATAAGAAGCAATGCAAAAGGGTTATCAATTCGTATATGAATTGATAACCCTTATTTTATTATTATTACTTTTATTCTGTAAAATTCTCATCTCTTGACAACCAAAAGGTAACTCAAAAAGAATTGGTACGCTTCCCGGCCTTAGTTTCATTTTTAATAACACTCACTTCTTTTTTTGTGAAATTTTCGTTCGTACTACACAACAATTCAATTTAAAACATATCATGCGAAGAATGTGCTTAATATGCATATTACAATTGTTTAAAGGTAGGTCGACTTATGAGTTCACCAATTGATTACACCTCAAAAAATACGCAGTTTACTTTTGATGTTAATAAAAGTCCTTTCTTTAAAAAAGATAACCAAAACTTAATAAATATTTTAGGAAAACAGCAATTAAATACTTTGAAAAATTTATCTTTACTTGATATTTACCTTAGTGCCACCAATGTCGTCGAGCCACATTATCACCCTAATGCTGAAGAGCTTGTTTATTGCATTTCTGGAGCAGTAGCTGTTTCATTACTAAATCCATTTACTAGGCAATTTCAAAATTATTCAATTACTCCAGGGGAAGTTGTCAACATCCCCCAAGGCTGGTGGCATTATGAATTTGCCACAGAGGATTCCACACATCTACTTGCAATCTTTGATGCCCCAACGCCTGAAGTAATTCTTGGTTCCGATATTTTGAAGCTGACACCTGCAAGTATTATGGCGCATACCTATTGCTTGGATAAAAGGGAATGGAAAAAAGCCATCGCCCCGCTTGATCCCCCTACTTATATCGGACCACCTACGAGCTGCATAAAGACTGAAGAAAGCAATGTGCTTTATTCAAATAACATTAATCAATGTGATAGCCRTGTATTTCCAACGCAAGAATATAATCCCTACCCCAATCATTAAAGGAGTCCTTTTAATTCCATGGCAAAAGAAGATTGTATACTTAATTGTTCAGCCTATAGGAACCTATCAATATATTATTGAAGACGTGCATGGGGATTCTATTAACTGCAAAAATCCCTCAAACAAAAAAATGACTGCCGATTAAAGGCAGTCATTTCAGCTTGTTGACAAAAGAATAATAATTAATATAAAAGTATAAAAATTGAGTTCTTATTTTTTGCACTCTATCGAAAAAGATTGTGGTCGGCTATTTCTTTCGCTTTCCGCGGACGAAACGCTAGCCTCCTCGGCT
>NZ_JBFUIO010000063.1:0-14041 GCF_056401835.1 Paenisporosarcina sp. P4_D4
CAATTAAATCCTCCCAAAAAGGCCATCCACTATTCCATTCATTTAAATCGCAGACATAACTATAGTTATAATCCTCGTCTTCTTCTGCTATCCCTATAAATCCATAACGATGTAAAATCGAATAATGTTCGTGAAAATTTTTAGCACCTAAATTTGTTACACTTTGTATCTCATTTAAAGGTATAACTTTTTTTGTATTCCCCATTACTCTCTGGAGCATAATGATAAAAACTTTACGGTTATCTGGGGTCAATTTCTTAAGCTTGTCTATCCATTCATTTACTTCGGTTATCATATCTTTTAATTCATTAGGATTGTTTCCCCAGTTTAATACAGTATTTATTTTACTTAGAGATTTAGGATAGAAACTAATTTGTTTACTGGTATGGTCTTCAACTGATTTGTGAAGTTTTTCTACGATGTCTTCAAATTTACTTTCATGTGATTTTTTAATCTGTTGTAACCTTTCCAGTGAATATTCACTAATATTATCAGTTACTTTATGATGTTTATAGCACATTAGCATTAAGTTACTAAATTTTCTTCTGTCTTCATTATTTTGATTAATATTAAATCTTTGACCATCAGGCATAGCAGCTTCAATATGGCAAACTTGACCAATAAAAGTTCCGTCAGTATGAATCATCCTTTCATTACAATCAGGAAACGCGCATTGATTACCAGACTTCAAATACAATTCTCTTAATACGGTAGATGTAGGAGAAAGTCGTTTCACCTCTTCTATTTCTATATTAATCACCCCTAAATTTACTATTAATATAAAAGAAAACATGTAAATATATATAGTTAATGTCCACTATGTCATTAATCTATATTATTTAAATTTAATTGATTACCATGACAATTTCTATATATTTCTTGTATCTTGTCTTCGTTAATAATTACTTCTAATGTAGAGTTTCCAACTAAGTCTACCGAATTTGATACGTCCTGGATTATTTTATTAAAAATATTAGAAGAGTCTTTACAATCACTTGGCAGAATAGAATTTTCTAGAGCTTCAACTGCTAATTCTGAACCACTTCCATTTACAACACTTTCAAAGTTATGAAGGGACAAATCGAAATCATTTTTACTTTGAAAAGAATAAATGAATGTACTTCCCGATGTAGGATCAATTCCACCAAGTGAAAATTCAATAGTTACATGTTTATTTTCTGGGTTAGATTTATCAAATTCTTTTTTAAAAGATTTAAAGGTTTTCTGGCATAAAAGTATGATTTCCTTTAAAGAATAATTAGGGTGTACATTATTAATTATGGAATTAACTACTCCCTGACATTCAATACCTTGTGTTGCAATTATAATTTTAGGTGTAATTTTGAATATTTTTCTTGCGTTGCTTGACTCAATGCCAATAAATTTTCCAGTATGAGAATCGATATAGCTCCTTTGAGTATCTGTAATGAATATTACGTAATCTTTAGTACRATAACCAATAAATAATGTAATAAAATTCCCTCCCTTTTACCACTAGAATTGAAAAGCGTGTACTGTCTAAAAATTGATAAATAATTAAATCGGGTACCTGTGCAAAAAACAAATCAGATTATTTACGACAACTGTATATAGAATTTCAGAAGAGTTGTAAGAGTAGGGTTTTCCAAGTTAATTACTGCATAATTCCTCGTCTATGTAAATTGTCATAATTTAAGTGGTGCCACCCATGACAACTCCGGAGAAGTTTTTTAGTTAACAATTTTGATTTTTATCATGTATTTGCTTTTTCATTCTTTGAACTTACAAATATTATCTAAAAAAATTTTGATGAGTGGCACTTTAGATGGTGGTTGTATCATTCCACTTTCCTTCCCGTGCCGCTCACGAATTAGGGACATTTGTTTCTGACACTGTGGTACTAGGATTTGTTTTCAGATGTCGTTTCAATTAATGTAAGATCATTATCTGACTTTTGACGTTTTCCAAAGAGCTGGTTCTTTATATGGGTTGAAGACGTCACCTTAATCTTTTCTAAAGAGCTGATTTGCATTTGAACTTCATCGATGGTGATAAAAGGTAATTGTTTATGTAATTTCTGATGTTCTTGATATTCAATTAATAGAGTGGAGAATAAATCATTTAATTCCTCGTTGTTTATGGCAATAACATGGGGAATCAGTTGCGAGAGTTGTGATTTGGGAGAGATAATATAACTTTCACGAACAAGTATCATCTCCTTTAAAAGTCGTTCAATGGTATGCAATGTCAATTGATTTTTATTATTGTGATATGCAAAGAAAATTAAAGTGTAATATTCGTTCGTTAGATAAATTGCGAGATTTTCGATTTCCATCTTGGTATTTATAGGAAGGTTATCTGGAGGCTTGTGAAACACTGCTTTCTTATAGTAAATAAAAAGGTGTTCAAGGAATTTATGCTTATATAGATTCGATGAAGTACCGAATGTATTGATTTGCCCAATTACCCGAGTCAAGTTGGTAAGACGGATATAGTCAAAGCTTGGATACTTATGGGTATTATCAAATATACTGAGTGCTTCTAGCAGCCAACGATCTTGTATTTCCGAGTAACGGTACATTTGAAAGAATTCATGTGATAATTCTTTTGTTTTACCAATACTTTCTCTATAGATATAAGGTACTGGTATTTTATATTTACGGTGACGTTTTCGATTCAGTAATTTCGAATATTTATAAATAATGGATTTTGGACCGAAAAGTTCTGCGAAAGCTTCGTTGCTATCGCTAGAATATGTATTGAAGTAATGGATGATATTGCTAGACATTTTTTTATGGGTTCTCGATCCATCATTGACCTTTGAAATGATATCCGGTCCGTAGGTCGTAGGCTCGTTACTGTTATAGTAAAGCCCCAAGATTTCTTGTTCATAAATCTGCTTTTTCACCCTTTTACTCTCGACGATTATATAGGTAAAGAAATAGTAAATAGCAAAAATCAATGACACTATCAGCGACCAAAAATGTAACAACCTGAAATTATAGTTCGGCACAATAATCAGAAACAGGGAAGCCACGTTAATAAGGGCAAAAACAATCAAAAGGTAATAAACACGAATAAATCCCCAAATCTTATATTTCCTCAATAAAAACTTCCCATAGTCTATACCCACGACATTTTTCATTTCCGCCAATGAAGTCAGTCCAATAACCGTCATGTTGATGGCTATAATAGCAAATATAAGGCTGGTGTCAAAAATAATTTTTTCCATGTTCGTACTCCTTTTACAAAAACTAGTTTTAATTATATCTTATTAATTAGATATATAGAAACCTGAATTTTAATAACACAGCAAGTATGTAAGGAGATAAGACTAAGGTTGTTATAAAAGTGATAATTTAATCGGGTACCTGTGCAAAAAACTATTCAGATTATACACGACAATTGCATGAAGAATTACTGCTAAGTTGAAATGAATGGATTTTTCAAGGTGGAAACTGCATAATTTATCGTTGCTGTAAATTGTCATAAAATAAGTGGAGCCACCTATGATAATTTCGGATAAGATTTTTGGTGAATAATTATGATATTTATACTTTTTATGCTTTTTTTCGTTCACATGCAAATATTACTTATTAGTTATCCTGGGTGGCTTCTTGAAAAATCAGGTGCCTGTGCGAAGAATAAAAAACGGGTATCTGTGTAAAAGTTATTATGATTATAAACTTCAATTGCATATGAGTAAGCCTCAAATAGTCCCCACCTTCAAGTGAACATTTCATCATGAGATAATTCTCTCAAACGATATCTTGGGAGGATTTCATTGAAACTAGAAGAACTAAAGGCGATGTGGACAGAACAAATCCATCAGTAAGAAGTGATTGAGATGTCAGAAAAAGCGTAGTTTAAAGAACAAGCATTCTCCATGGATAGTCTGCGTTACTGGTTGAGAAAACAAAACGAGGACCAGGTGATTCAAACTTCCTCCACATAGTGGATGGTTTACGATGTAAAAGAAGATGGAATTGTACGATCTTCCACTCTGACCTTGCGTATTCAAAACGCGAAATCAAAGTACCTGAACATTTCAATCAGAGTTACTGGGCGAGATTTTGGACGTACTTCAAAGTAGATGCTGAATATAGCGAAGGTCGAAAGGGTCTATCTAGCACGGGGAGTGACCAACCTTAGGTAGAGCTTTCGACTGTTAAAGTGAATCCTCCAAATTCTGAATCTGATTCAGATAATTTGGATGAAGAGTGCATTCCGAAAGCGTATTTGACGAGACCAATCATCGTCGTGCGGATGCGACCGGAATTTTTTCGGTTGATTGACGGGAATCAGTGGGCGGCGAAGGCAAGGTGCTTGAGCGTGAAAGAGTTACCAGCTTATTACTTAACCAAATTGCAGCACCGGCAGTTTTTTACATTCAAAGAGGCAGATCGGATATATGTAGACTAGTGGTACGACAAGTTGGAGATGAGAAGAAAGACGGTGGGCAAAGGGTGTTGTCGGGAGTATGCGGCATAAAAAATTGCTCCAATGCAGGTAACTGTGTTAAAAACAGTTCAGATTATGATTTATAAGTGAATAAAATAATTTAGGATTTCAGCTACAAATACGTTTTGGAGTTTTCTTCATCACGACAACTAAAGGTAAGAAGCTAGAGATTGAAGTAGCTTACTACGACAGAAAATCGAAGAAGTGGAAATTCAAAAAGTTTAAATAATCTCAGAAAGATTCTCCCAAGGTGGTTGCTTGGGAGAATCTTTTTTACATTTACAACTTACCATAATATGTAAAAACCCTACCCAATAACTTAAGGGTGGGGCGTAATGAATTTATTTAATTTCCAAATGCTCTTTCAAGAAATCCTGCTTTTCAGCAAGTTCAGCTTCGTTCATATGGTAATACCAGACTCCGTTTATTTTACCACCCGTACCCTTTTCAAAATATAGTTGATCAACTGTTCCTATTGCATCACGATAATTTTTCTGAACATCTATCATTTCATCAAACGTCATATTAGTTTGAACGTTCGAGCCTAGTGCATTAAAGATACTTCGATAGTTTACTAGACTTTTGACTGATGCCCCTTCTTTCAAAACTGCTTGTATGACTTGCTTCTGACGGTGTTGGCGACCGAAATCTCCAGATGGATCTTCATAGCGCATACGCACATACGACAATGCTTCTTCTCCATTCAACGTGAGATTGCCAACGGGGAAATCATAAGAATCTACAGAGAAATCAAGTGTGTTGTCTACACTTACGCCACCTACTGCATCGACTATATCTTCAAAACCTTCCATATTCACTTGTACAACATAGTCAATTGGAATGTCCAAAAGATTCTCTACAGTTGCTAACGACATTTCGATTCCGCCAAAAGCATAGGCATGATTGATTTTATCCTTGCTGTCTCTTCCGATAATTTCTGTATAAGTATCACGAGGAATACTCACCATTTTTGAAGACTTGTCAGTTGGATTGACTGTCATGACGATGATGGTATCCGAACGGCCTGCATCACCCTCACGCTCATCCACACCAAGCATCAACACTGAAAATGGGTCTTTTTCTTCTAGTTTGATTTCGTTCTCTCGCATATCAGAAACTTCGCGATCGATTGGACTATGAATGTCTTTCAAAGTTGATGTGAAACTCATATACACGTTTAAAAGATAAGCGCCACTTAATAACAGTACAATACCAACAACCCAAGGCCATTTTTTCTTCTTCTTATTATCTGAACGCTTCATTCAAAATCCCCCATTATTTTCCTGTTAAAAATGTAGTAAGAGCAGACGCCCACAGTGCGGTTCCATTCATTTGGACGGCTATTTTTTATAAACTATAAATTTTTTTAAATAAAATTAATTCCCATCATTACAAAATTTTCTCTCGTTTCTGCGCAAAAGCTAAGTAGATTACTAGGAGATGACATAGACAATTCAAGAATTTTGATATATCAAAATGGTATTGAAAGTATTTCAAACAATTTTATTTTTGGAATTGGACCAGGAAGCTTTAGTGAATTATATGGAATTTCAATGCATAATATTTTTTTCTCAATATGGATTGAGAACGGTATTATTGCGTTAGTATCAATTCTTTTAATTTATTGGATAGGAATTGGTCAGTTAATACGATACGGGGATAAGTTTAATAATCTTCTTCCTACAATAATAATAATTGTTGAATGAATTGAATGAATAAGCTACCCCCTAATCTTGTTACAATCTGATTGGCGGGAGTTTATTTTTATAGTCCTCTTACATTTACAAAGCATAATCAGCACACCAAGAAACCTTCGAGCTAATCTTTGAGAGAGAGGAGCAATAGGCATTTATTGCTAGAATATATAGTCGAAATAGTCTCATAAAGAGTATAATAGACTAATTGAAGTATTAATGAAAATAAAAGGTGTGTATCCGTGAAGCATATTAAACAAGATAGAAACCAAAAACTATATTACCTCACCGCATTTGTTGCCACCCTTCTGATGGTGATTGGAGTTTTGTTCTTCAATCCGAGATCTATAGGAACGGACCCTGGATACATTTTTCATAGTTCATTAGTCGTATTATTGTCAGCGGGTTTGTTTATCTATCCGAAGTATGAAAGCCATTTTTTTAGAAAAATCATTATTACAATCGCGTCTATTTATTTGTACATGCTTTTCTTTTTATATCCTGATACATGGTCGTCTTTTACGTTGCTATGTTTTATTCCGGCGTTTTCGATCTTGTTTTTCGATTCRAAGCTGTTTTATTTCACTTTTGTCATCAATTTCCTGTTGATTACGTTGACGTTCATTTATATTATTTTCTTCGACCAAGGAAATGAGTTTGCGCATATCAAGTTGGACGTATTCGGGAATATTAATAATTTCATGGGGACACAAGTCATTCTCTATTTCATTTTTCATTTAACTTCTCAAAGAATCAAAAAACAGCAAATGTATTATGAGAGATTACAGCAATCAGAAAAACTGAAAACAACCGGCCAATTAGCAGCCGCAGTCGCACATGAAATACGAAACCCTTTGACGGTAGTAAAGGGATTATTACAGTTTTATGAAACGAACAACTCTTTCAGCAAGGAAGGGAAATCGCACTTATCTTTGATGATTGATGAGCTGAAGACGGCGGAACATGTTTTATCCCAATTTTTGGCCATCGCAAAACCGGATGAACATCAACACATGGAAACCGTAAATGTCCGTGATGCCTTGCAAAGTGTGACCGGTTTGCTCATGTCCTATGGACTTTACCATCAAAATAAGATCGACTTGCAAGTGGATGAAGACCTATACATAACGGCCAATACCATTGAATTTAAACAATTATTCATGAACTTAGTGAAAAATGCAGTTGAAGTTTCTACTAATGATGATTTTGTTGTCATCAGGGCAGAGCAAAAAAACAATGAAATTATTATAAAAGTAATTGATGAAGGTTTTGGCATGTCAGAAGAGCAGGTACAAGCCTTGGGTACTCCATTTTACTCATTAAAAAGTAAAGGGACCGGACTCGGACTCATGATCTGCTTTAACATTGTTGAAAAATACAAAGGAACAATTCGATTCCAGAGTGCAGTGAATCAAGGTACAACTGTGACTGTGCGGTTTCCAATGTATGCTTCAGGTGGATTAATTAAAAAGCAGGAAGCGTGGGTATAATCACCTAGTGCTTTCTGTTTTTGTTTTTGAATTTAACCAAAGCAGATTCTTTCGTTCAACCAATTCCAGATTTTCTCGAAAGGTCACAGTAAATGCTGCAGAGCAGATATCTTCGTCATTCAATCTCCTCCAAATAGGCTAATCTAAATTAATTTATATATGAAATTAAAAGGTATGAAAAGGAAATTTTCATTAAAAAAGGCTTTTGTGATGGCATGACTCATGTGGCTTAGTACCATGGCACTCGTGACACTTCTGCATGTTCTTATATATAGCAATTGTTATGACGGTTTATATTACCAAAATAGGCCAATGGAAACGAGTAAATGTCTTGTACTCCCTTTATAATGAATTGAGTTTAATAAGAGAGGGAGTTTTCATTGAAAAAGTTATTACTTGTCTTGATGGCAATGTCATTAAGTCTTTCGATATTTATTTATCCATCCAAATCAGCCAAAGCAGCAGGATTTCCTGATGTTTCTAGTTTCAAGAAAGAAATTGAATATCTGACTCAACTAAAAGTAATCAATGGTTACAAAGATGGCACATTCCGTCCATCCGTGAAACTTACACGTGCACAAGCGGTTGTGATGATCATGCGTTCAATTGGCATGCCGGAGAATGTATGGAACTTAAAAGATCCAGGATTCCATGATGTCATGCAATCTAGTTTCGGTTATAAAGAAATTGCTGTGGCGGTGAGTGCGGGGATTATTAATGGTAAAAGTACAAAATATTTTGATCCGAATGGTAATATTACGAGAGCCGAGATGGCTAAAGTGTTAGGCAATGCGTATGAGCTGGAAGGGGAGTTTCAGCCTGGATTCAAAGATGTCTCTGCTGATTCATGGGCACATCCATACATAGGATCATTAGCAGCCAACAATATCACCGTTGGCTATGAAGATGGAACCTTCCGTCCATCACAACCGATTGACCGTGCACAATTTTCTGCTTTCCTGGCACGAACGATGAAACCGAATTTCCGTCCGTCCACAGGAAAACCAGCACATTCCATCGTTGATTTGACCGTGGAATCAACAATCGTAGATATGGTGAAAAATCCGGACAAGCCGATTATTTACTATATCGACGCGAAGTCAAAATCACTCATCATGTTAAACGTGAAAACGGAAGCCAAAAAGGTTGTGGAACTGACACATCCTGCCGAAAAGCTTGTTATTAAAAATGGCAAAATTTTTGTTACGCAGCTAATCCAAGCAAGAAGTCCGTATAACTTCATCGAGACGCAAAAAGGACTCATCAATGTGTACGATGCTGATAATCTTTCATTGCTGAAAGAAGTAAACGTAAACATTGATCCTTTTGACATAGCTGTAGATGATGAGGAAACGCTGATTATTTCATCTGGCTCTGACCAAGGCATAAGTTCAGAGATTCATACGTATAACTGGCAAACGTCAGAACATCTTTCATCTGCGAATATTTTCCCGCAACAATTGATTGAACTGTCACCGACCCAAAACAAAATCTATACGGTTGCTAGTTCGCATTATACCGGGAAAATGGAAACGTTTAGTTTAATTGATGGAAAAATCAAGAAGGAAACTATGGTGCCTCGATTCTTTGACACCATGAACTTAAGGGGCTTTGTCCAAATGACCCCTGACGGCAAGGTGATTTACAATGGTAATGGTACAGCTTACGCATCAAGCGACGTGCCTTCCGAAGATCTGGCACCACTCGGCAAACTGGCCACTCCATTTACTACGATGACGTTTGATGAAGCAGGAAAGGACATGTATCTTGCTGATCGCTCGGCAGTGATTTCCGTTTATAAATACGGTACATTCGACCCCACTTCTTCATTGCGCGCTTATGGCAAGGTTGATCGTCTAGTTTATGTAGAGGAAACAGAAGAACTATATGCATTCACTAAATTTAAGCTCGAAAACTCTAAAACAGAATCTATTTTATTGGAACGGTTTAAACTTGGAGAATAATCGATAAAAGGTGCCCTTTCCCTCTGACTGAAGTCATGGGGAATAGGGCACCTTTTTCTAATACCAATACTAAAATACATGTCACTCAATGGGTATAGGCAAGCCCACATGAACAACGATTTGTCCCGAATAGTAGATGATAAGAAGATGGGAATTCTTGGTTCACACGCTGCACTTCCATTGCAAATTCTTCGCTGTCCTTTGGTACTTGTGAAAGCATATTTGCTTTTTCTTGCGTATCAATATGCGCTCCGGGTGGTACGAATCGATTTGGTGGAATTCTTACACCGTTGGTTACAATCGCATCGTAAGATAGGAAGGCTCCTTCTTCGACGATGGCATTATAAACCATGGCCCTGAATCCAACAAATACGTTATTTCCAATGAAACAAGGCCCGTGGACAAGTGATCCATGTGCAATTGTGACTTCATTTCCAATGAAAATCGAATAGCTGTGATTTCCCACCAAATAATGTTTATTTAATAAACCATGTAAAATGACGCCGTCCTGAATATTGACATTAGACCCAATATGAAAAGGTGTTCCATCATCCGCACGGATACTAACATTTGGAGCAATATAGACGTTATCTTGAATGACAACATCACCGATCACACTGGAAAATGGGCTAATAAATGCTGTTTCATCAATATGTGGGTAACGCGGAACCGGATGAAATGAAGTGATGGGACTGGCACTGATAAATGGTTTGAAGCAATTGGAAGACTCATTTGAAAAAGGTTGGAAACMGTTGTTCTTACTCAATTTATCACCGCTTTCATAGTTTGCTTTTTAGTCATTTTATGTGAAATAAAATGAAATAGAATTAATTTTCGAAGGGGTGGTACTTTTCAACGGGAAACAAAGGTACCTATCTAAGAAAAAAAGACCTCACAGAATATAAAATAATCTGATTAAAATTAATAATTCAGTTAATTTACACTATACAATTATCTGGTAATTTAGTAGAATTTAACTATAGGAGACGCAAAGGAGAATTTATTCTGAGAAACTGTGATTCTAATTTAATCGACAATCAAGCCTTATTGCTTGAGCCTGTATTTACAGGGAAGTATAAATCAAAAATCGTGACAACTCACGGGACATATTATTCTAAAATGACTGTTCATGAATTACTGAATAATGCATGCATTCGATATGCTTCTACAATGGAAGGCCGGATGCAGGCGACGAGGATTTTTATGAAATATCCCAATAAAACGCCAATCCTCATCGAACCGACGGAAATCGGCGCATTTCCGACGATGTCCTATCAACGTCAAGATTGTGTCTGGCTGTTCAACCACCCCTTCGTCGTAGAAGAGTTTGAAAAGGGGAAATGTCTGGTGACGTTTCCAAATGGGATGTCCATTACCGTCCATGTTTCCAAACACATCCTTTTGAAACAACAGCAAAGACTCCACTTCACCTTAGATACTTATCGCTTTATCCACCGACAAAAGAAACCTTACATACGAAGAGATTCACCACCCACCGATGAATAATCACATAATTTACTCATAAATACATCCAACATGCATAGCGTGGTTTACCGATTGCCAATTTGCTGAAAAATAAAAGTTGTCTCCTATTCCTTTTATGATGAAGCAAACTTGTGCTACAACCATTTGCATGACGAATTAAAGATTGAGGCTCTACTCAAAACTCTTGCATCCACATTGTTGGATGACAGGTTTATAATAGAACCTCGTTGAAGGTTGAAAGCAGGTTTATGTTGTCATCAGTTGTTTTAGTTTAGCCAAAGTACGCTCTCTTCTTTTTTTGACTCCAGCTTTCGTAATCCCTAAATGCTTGGCCACTTCGTCCTGTGAACTCCCGATCATGTATAACAAATGAATAAGCTGTTGTTCATGGGGCTGCAACCGAGACAAGGCTTCACTCAATTGCTCCCAATTTTCCGATACCAAAACGGGTTGGTTCAATAAAAGCTCCAGCGTATGATCTTCTGCTGGCATAAGCAATTCTTCGGTCGTCGCTTTTTTCAATTCATCCAGTAAACTTCCATAAATACTTCGATAGGCAAAAGGTGCAAAGTCTCCTTTAGTCTTGTCATAGCGTTTCCACGCCTGCCAAAGCCCAATACGCCCGGCTTGTATGAACGCATCATGATTTTTATAAATACGGAGCTTGCGTAAACATGCATGAATCATTGGTTCAAACTGATTTAACACTTTATTAAAATTGTCCATTTTTGAGCTGCCTTGCCAATGTGCACATTAGGGTTATTCCTAGGTAGCCACATTGTAGGGCATCCATAAAATCCGTTCCAATCAGTGTTTTGAACGTTTGTCTCATAMAAATTTACTCTTTACACTAGAGTGAAAATCTTAATTGATGTAACAGAAGTGCAGGAAGAAACACATTGGTCGAAAATCACGAGTTATTTTTTTGATCCAGGAAATTGAAAGATTTCGGCTTTACGTGACAAAATACGAAAAGAGAAGATGTTACACCTCTCGAAGAATTAAACTCAGTCAATAGTATTGTTAAACGAAGTAAGATGAGGAGTTTTTAATTAACGAGACAACAATAAAATTCTGTATTATCCATGCTTCTACCTCAATTGTATCTAAACAAACACATATGTTACCCTTATTAGTAGAATGAGTAAGAAAAGGGTGACCTATTATGGTAGGAAGAAATGATGCCTGTCCTTGTGGAAGCGGGCTAAAATATAAGAAATGTTGTGGCAAGACGAATGTCATCAATCTATCAGATGTGGTAGATGGTGAACTCGAACGCATAATGGAAGGTTTTGCGAACGAGGGGCTCGGTCCGCGTACTTATGGTGAGCTGGACGTGCGTGTACGGAAATGGATGTCAGAGCTTCGTTCGATTTTTGAACCGGAATTAATCGAAGCCATCGCTATGGATAGTTACTATTATCTGGAGCAATCGGAATTATGGACGAGCTTTGTAGAGAAGCAAATCACGAAGCAGCGCAGACAACAAGTAATTGATGTGTTGACGGATTGGAAACATCCTTTCTTGCTCCTCGGCGAAGTGACGGGTGTACAAGGAGACCGATTGGTTGTGCGTGACTCGTTAAGTAAAGAGGACTATACATTGCCAGGTGGAGGATTGAACTCCGTCATTGGTGAGTGGTTATTTGGCATTGTCTTGCTTGATCCACGAGAAGGTGAGCGAGGTCTAGTCGGAACGAGTGGTATTGTGTTCATACCGAAAAGCCGATCTTCTTTAGTTGAACAACTGGTAGGAAAAATGAAAGCGAAAGACGTAGACTATCTAGATTTATACGCGTCATTCGGTCACGTCGAATCTCTGTTTTCCTTCACGCCTTTCCAAAGTAGAATCATGCATATGGCTGCACAATATATGGATCAGCACAGTCACGACAAAGAAATGGTCGAAAAACTGCTGAGTGCCTTTTTGTTGGAACATGGCGTCAAAGCAAAGAAACCGGAAGCTGTGGCTGCTGGTGCTATTCAAGTGGCATATGACTTCGGGCTGGTGGGTCCTGTTTATTCAACGATGAAAGAACTCGCTACTTATTTTGATGTTTCATCCGCAACGGTCGCAAAATACAGAGACCAAATAGGCGATTTCCTTTTGGAGGCAGCTTCGACAAACAATAAGGATTGAACATCTCTCTAGTACATTCTACTTGACGAACCGTGAGGAGAAGTACTTTAAATTGTTCATGTAGGTTATTTAGTCATATCTCCTAATCCAAAGAACATAACTATAAATTGATAAAACGATTCTATTTAACCACATAAATATTTCTTAATTTATTCTATGATATTTACAATGTATACGGGATTAGGGGATGATGCGCGTGGTAATGTTTTGGCGCAGGTGTTGTTTGTTTTATCAGAAAGCGTTGTTAAATGGGGCTGTCTGTCCTAACCTTAGGAACGAGATTATCAATAAGATTGAAATGCACAGTAATAAGTTAAATAAAGCGAGAAAGCTATTGGATTGATGGCTAGTAGTAGGGTTAAACAGTGAGTTCCAGAACGTATATCGAGGAAACTGAAGAACTGTTTGCATTCACCAAATTTAGCTCGATGAATCGATAATTGAAACCACTATTTCGAAACGATTTATATTTAATGAATAAACGATAAGAAGGTGTCCTTTTTCTCAGTGACTAAAGTCAAGGAGGAGAAGGACATCTTTTTCTTAAATGGGGTATTTGTTCAAATAGCCATTGCAAGCCACTTTATTTAGCTCTCTAATCTCAAGTTATTATTCTGAATCTTCTAACTTTAAGTTGCCGTTTACCTAGATTTAAAGTAAAATTTTACATGTATTGCAAACGCTTGCATATATTAATCAATGCATAAATTCAGCTAGAATCTCCTTCTTTCAAATGTGATATGTAAGTGCTTTCGATTTATTTGTGCAAACGGTTTCACAACGAGTGGTGGGTTCAAATCTAACCAAGAAAGGGAGGCGGACTAGCAT
>NZ_JBFUIO010000064.1:0-14035 GCF_056401835.1 Paenisporosarcina sp. P4_D4
GTTCATATGAATGTTCATAAACTTCTTGTATGCGTTTTGCCAGTTCAGTTGGATGGTCGATTCCTTGAAGGGCCGCCACTACATCAGCTGTTTCTGTATCATATGCATCAGTACCCATTTTGAAAGGATCCCATAACTGAAGCAATTTTACTGCCTTGCGATTCATTTCAATATTTTCCATCATTTTTCACCTATTTACTTTTCTTTAATAAAAGCTATGATAACATATTAATAAAAAAAGGAAAGAAGGAATTGCTTTGACTTCGTTTGAACAAGTAATCGATAGACGCAGTACTCGCTCAGTGAAATGGGATTTAATGGAGATAATATATGGGATTGAAGATGCTTCGGATATTTTGCCAATGTGGGTAGCAGACATGGATTTTGCAGCTCCTCAAGCCGTCATTGATGCACTTCAAGATCGACTCAAACACCCGGTCTTTGGCTACTCCTACATGTGTGAAGGATGTAGAACTGCCGTGCAAAATTGGTTGCTTCAACGCCACGGATGGCAAACACAAAGTGAATGGATGCTTTTTCATCACGGTGTAGTTCCTGCCATAGCGACAGTAATTGAAACATTCACTAAAAAAGGAGACAGCATCCTGATCTCATCTCCTGTCTATCCCCCGTTTTTCTCAATTCCCGAAAAACAAGGAAGACAACTTGTTGAGAATTTCCTAATTGAAAAAAATGGCGTTTATGAATTTGATTTGGATAGTTTTGAAAACCAGTTGGCTCAAGGCGTGAAACTTTACATTTTATGTAATCCCCACAATCCTGGTGGTATGGTGTGGTCAAAAGAAACTTTAGAAGAAATCGTTCGGTTGTGTGCTAAATATGATACCTTGATTTTATCTGATGAAATACATAGTGACCTGGTTTTTGCTCCACATCGACATATCCCACTTGTTACAGTTGCAAATGGTGAAGAACATCGCATTATTACTTGTGTTGCTCCCACAAAAACCTTTAACTTGGCTGGTATACAAGCTGCCGTCATGATTGTGACAGACGAAGAGAAACGGGAAAAACTAAAAGAAAACGCGCTTGCTCATGGCCAAATGGAATTGAGTCCATTTGCGGCAACTGCTTTAACAGCCGCTTACGAACATGGTGAACCTTGGTTAGAAGAATTGCTGACTGTCTTTTCTTCACATATGGACTATGCCATTGCTGAAATAACCAAAGCTGTTCCTGCCGTGAAAATTGCTAAGCCGAATGGAACATACCTGTTATGGATCGATACTCGCGATACCGGTCTATCTGAAAAAGAGATCATGAATTTACTGTTGACCAAAGGAAAGCTTGCTTTGGAACCTGGTTCTAAATATGGACAAGCCGGAACAGGCTTCTTCAGAATGAATGTCGCTTGTCCTCGCTCGATTCTTAATGATGGGGTTGACCGTTTTATAAAGGCTTTAACTTAAACTAAATTTAATTACTCTGTTAAAACCGTTTGTTTTTTAACGTACATTTTGCGCTGGTCGCACGTTCTGCATGAGCCAACTAGTATGAAAATCACATACTTGTTGGTATCACATGAAAGTTAACACATAGCAATATCAATAAGAAAAAGGCTAAACCAATTGAATTGGTTTAGCCTTTTATTTATTGTTGTTCTTTTTGATTTTCTGATTGACKTTCACGTAAAATACGTTCTTCTAATTCCTTCGTCTTTAGTTCTTGTTTTTTTGAAAGCTTAATAATCCATCGAAAAGTGAGGACGCAAATGATTGCAAAAATCAAGAATTGAAAGGCCGCTGGGATATAGGCAGACTTATCTTCTGGAAAGTATAGAAAGTTGAAAATCCATACATTCATTTGGATCACTTCCTAACTTATTTTTGAAGAACTTCGATTGATTCGATTTTGATGTCTTCAAGTGGTTTGTCGCTTGAATTCCTTTTAACCTTAGTCATCGCGTCCACAACATCCATACCTTCAATAACTTGTCCAAAAACTGTGTGTTTGTTATCTAACCAAGGTGTACCACCATTAGTTGCATATGCTTCAACGATTTCTTCAGGGTATCCCGCTTTTTTCATTTGGCTCAACATGCTTGAGTCCATATCGCTTTTTTGAACGATAAAGAATTGACTTCCGTTTGTTCCAGGACCAGCATTGGCCATTGATAATGCACCACGTAAGTTAAATGCTTTATCCGAGAACTCATCTTCAAATTTAGGTCCGTAAATGCTTTCTCCACCCATACCAGTTCCAGTAGGATCGCCACCTTGAATCATGAAATCAGAAATAATTCGGTGGAAAATGATGCCATCATAATATCCATTTTCGGCATGAGTAATAAAGTTTTCTACTGTTTTAGGAGCGATTTCAGGGAAAAGTTTAATTTTAATCGCACCCATAGTTGTGTTCATTACGACTAATGCTTCGTTTGAAGCAACTTCTGTTGATAATTGTGGATACATTGCACTCTCTCCTTCAGTTGTTGTAGTAGTTTGTTGCGTTTCTTTTTTTGGTTTTTCTGTCTTTTCTTGTTCGACACTTTCATTTGTGCCGCATCCTGCTAACAGGACAATCAAACTAATTAATAACAGCCATCCTCGTTTTTTCATGTTCATTTCACCCTAAATTAGTCTATCATATTCTGTTAACAATTTCAGTAAATAAGTCGCACCACTTCCTTCGTAAAGCGAAATGTTATACAATTAATCAATAAGGGACACTAAAATGTTCAAAAATTGAAAGAGGGAGATTAATTGGCCAATCAAAAAAGAAATTTCTATATTATCTGGATCTCAAATTTTTTAGTTGCAGGAACCGCAACAATGATTATGCCTTTCCTGTCACTTTATATAGACACAATGGGAAACTTTTCGGATGCATACGTACAAAAATGGGCTGGATTTGTTTTCGGCATCACCTTCGTCTCAGCCTTCCTCATGTCACCAATATGGGGGCGCATCGCAGATCGATTCGGTTATAAGCCGATTTTAATCATTACGGGATTTGGTATATCTATTAGCATTCTACTCATGGGGTTTGTACACTCAGTGGAAGCTTTCTTCCTATTACGATTGTTCATGGGAGTAGTGACCGGATTTATTCCAACCTCATTGGCTTTCATCAGTTCGCATACAGCCAAAGAAGTAGCAGGGAAAACACTTGGAACTCTTCAAATGGGAAGTGTTTCTGGTACGTTATTCGGTCCTGTTCTTGGTGGATTACTTGCTGATTCATTCGGTTTTCAGTACACATTTGTCATTACTTCTGCAGTAATAGCTTTTGCAGCCATTCTGGTTATGTTTGGCATAAGCGAAACGAAAAAAATTGCTACAGTCAATGCACATGTTTACTCAAGAAAAACCGTAATGTCAGGCATCATTCATCATAGACTGGTGCTTAATGTCATGATCATCACTGCATTAATTCAAATTGGAAACTTCAGCATCCAGCCGCTTCTTTCACTTTACGTATCAGGTTTATCCGATTCTACAAATGTAGCATTACTTGCGGGCATCACGTTTAGTGCCGCAGGAATCGGAAACTTATTATTTGCTCGTAAATGGGGGCAACTGGGGGATTCAATCGGTTATGAGAAAGTGTTAAGCATGTTGCTTATACTAGCTTTCCTGTTTATCATTCCTCAGGCTTTTGTAACTGAACTTTGGCAATTGATTGGGTTGCGTCTATTATTCGGGATTGCCGTAGGTGGACTGGTTCCAATTACTACTGCTCTCGTCAGACGTGAATCACCAATAGAGATTCAAGGTGAAATGATGGGATACAATACGAGTTTCCGGTTTTTTGGGAATATAATCGGTCCGATGTTCGGAGGACTGGTTAGTGGATATATAGGGATATCTTCTGTCTTTTTCGTGACAGGCGCATTATTCCTTGTATCTTACTTAGTTTTGACATCGACACGGAAAAAACCAGAACAAGATTTTGAAAAGGTGTTACTCAATGAAGAAGCTCATCAACAAGCTTAGCGTTCCTCTATCATGAGGAATGCTTCACTGTAGACAAAGAAAAATATGAGTGAATATAACTTAAAAAGAGCCTATGCAAGAAAATGTTGATTTCCATTGCGGCGGACGCGTTTCGCGGGCACGGCTTCAGTCTCCTCCTCCACTCCAATCAAAAGAAATTGCTTCTGTAAGCTGTCTCTGCAAAATATATAAGTTGGAAGGTGGTCGGCTATTTCTGAAGACTCCTGCGGAAAAACGAAATAAGTTAGACCCCTCAGGTTCAGCTGTCATAGACAGCTGAGCCGAGGAGGCTAGCGTTTCGTCCGCGGAAAGCGAAAGAAATAGCCGACCCTAAAATTTTTCGATAGAGTGCAAATAAGAACTCAATTTTTATACTTTTTTATTAATTATTATTCTTTTTTTCACCAAGCTTAGCGTTCCTCTATCATGAGGAACGCTTTTTTTTTTTTGAATTTTTTAAGGCGTTTCTTCCTATTTATCATTGGTGGTAAAGTTAGGAGCAAACTCACTGAGTTGGCAAGAGTATCCCATGCAAACACTACATATGTACGTTATAATTGACTTTATAGTGAGAATTTGTGATTTTTCAAAAAAGGAGGATTAACTTGTCTTTTGTCTATCTTATTTTCATCCCAATGCTTGCCGCACTAGTGATTCCTTTTTTATATAAAAAAGTTCCTGGCATTCACACCGGTTGGTTTGTTTTAGCAGTACCAGCCATATTATTTGGTCTTTATACGACCTTTCTCTCAAAGGTTAAAAATGGAGAATCATTTACATCCACTTTTGACTGGATCCCATCTTTGAACATATCTGTTACATCATACATAGACGGTTTGAGTTTGTTATTCTCTCTGCTCATTACAGGTATCGGTACATTGGTTGTGCTTTACTCCATTTTCTACTTGGATAAAACACGTGAGCAATTACACAATTTCTACGTTTATTTGCTGCTTTTCATGACAGCAATGCTGGGCGTTGTTCAATCAGATCATTTAATAAGTTTGTACTTTTTCTGGGAATTGACATCAATTTCTTCATTTTTATTAATTGGGTATTGGTATAAACGAGATCGTTCGCGCTTTGGTGCATTAAAATCCATGATGATTACCGTATTTGGCGGATTGATGATGCTGGGTGGTTTCGTTCTTCTCTCAATTATGGGTGACACTTACTCAATCAGAGAATTGATTGCTTCGGCTCCAGAACTCGCTAATCACGAATGGTTTGTATGGTCGCTTATTCTCGTATTACTTGGTGCTTTTACCAAGTCTGCACAGTTTCCATTCTACATTTGGTTACCGGATGCAATGGAAGCCCCAACTCCCGTCAGTGCTTACTTACACTCAGCCACAATGGTTAAAGCTGGCCTTTATTTAGTTGCTCGTTTCACGCCGATTTACGCAAGTTCTGAATGGTGGATTTGGCTTGTGATTGGAATAGGATTATTAACATTGTTATGGGGTTCATTCTTCGCTTTGAAACAAACAGACTTAAAAGGCATTTTGGCATTCTCCACAGTAAGCCAACTCGGACTGATTATGTCTTTACTTGGAGCAGGAGCGATTTCATTCCACACAGGAATTGAAGATGATAATTCCATCTTTAAATATGCTGCTTTTGCGGCCATTTTCCATTTAGTGAATCACGCCACATTTAAAGGCAGTCTGTTCATGATTGCGGGCATCGTCGACCATGAGACGGGTACACGAGATATTCGAAAACTTGGTGGCCTAATGAGTTTAATGCCAATCAGTTTCACCATTGCTCTTATTGGAAGTTTTTCAATGGCTGGTCTCCCTCCATTTAACGGTTTCTTGAGTAAGGAGATGTTCCTTTCTGGAATGCTCTCCATTCCAGAGTTTGATTTTTTTGCTTTTGATACTTGGGGAATTTTGTTCCCAATTATTGCTTGGATTGCAAGTGTGTTCACATTTGTGTATAGCTTTTATTTTGTATTCCGCACGTTTACCGGGAAACACAAACCGGACCTTTTACCAAAACAAGCACATGAAGCACCTATTGGTATGCTCATTTCACCAGCTATTTTAGGGTCACTTGTAGTAGCTATATTCTTCATCCCTAATCTCATTGGTGACGTTCTGGTAAAACCAGCTGTCGTGGCAATACAACCATTTCTTTACTCTGTCCCTGAAGATGTAGGCATTCACATCGCCGCTTGGCATGGGCCGAATGCTGAATTATGGATGACAATTGGCATTGTAGCTTTGGGTTATCTCCTTTATGCAACATTGTCCAAATGGCAACCACTGTACAATAAATTCCCACAAGGTTTCACACTAAATCGTCTGTATGACTTCATGATGTTTTTAAGTGAAGTTGGGACAAACCGTCTATCAAGAATTTATATGACTGGTTTCATACGCTCATATTTGGTGTATATGTTTACGGGAATTGTACTCCTGACAATTGGTACCGTTTTCATTAAGGATGCTTTTGAGGTCAGTTTTGCCACTGTGGCACCGATACATTTTTACGAATTGGTTATCGTCCTTGTATTGATCGCTGGGACATTGACCATTTTGTTGGCTAAGTCCCGACTGACCTCCATCATAGCGTTGGGTGCAGTAGGCTATTCTGTTGCTCTATTCTTTGTCATCTTTAATGCGCCAGACCTGGCACTAACCCAATTGGTAATCGAAACGGTTTCCGTTGCCCTTTTCCTATTGGCATTTTATCATTTACCAAAATTAAATCGACACGAAAACCGGATGAAATTCCGACTGGGCAATGCACTGGTTGCAATCGGGGTAGGCGTTACTGTTACCATTGTTGCACTATCTGCCCATTCACAAAAACTTGTTAGTTCCATTTCATCTTATTATGAAAAAACAGTCTATACAGAAGCCGGTGGCGGAAATATTGTAAATGTAATTTTAGTTGACTATCGTGGATTTGATACTTTATTTGAAATTGCGGTTCTCGCAATCGCGTCCCTTGGAATTATTGCGATGATTAAATTGCGACTGACGAAAAAGAAAGAGGTGAATCGAATTGAAGACCAATGATGTCATTTTACAAACAACTACAAAGATCATCTTCTTTATCATTTTTCTCTTTTCGATTCACATCTTCTTTGCTGGTCATTATACACCCGGTGGTGGGTTTGTAGGCGGTTTATTGACTGCAAGTGGTATCGTTTTGCTACTGCTTGCTTTTGATTTGAAAACCGTCACTACTGCTTTGCCGATCAACTATACAGTAATGACCTCAATCGGATTACTATTGGCATTAAGCACAGCTGCAGGATCTATTTTCTTCAATGTTCCGTTCTTTACACATGCCTTTGATTATTTCGAACTTCCTTTGTTGGGAAAACAATCGTTACATACGGCCATGTTGTTTGATACAGGTGTATATTTAGTAGTCGTCGGTGTTACGATGACCATAATTCAATCGATTGGAGCTGATGATTAATGGAAATTGTCATGTGTTTTGTCATCGGTTTTCTATTTATGGCCGCAGTTTATTTAATGCTCTCTAAAAGTCTGTTGCGTATTATCATTGGTACCGGCTTACTCAGTCACGGGGCGCATTTACTGATTTTGACCATGGGTGGACTTGAAGGTTCCGCACCTCCAGTTGTCTCTCCTGGCGTGACGGATTATGCAGATCCTTTGCCTCAAGCACTTATCCTGACTGCTATTGTCATTAGTTTCGGTGTGACTGCATTTTTCTTGGTACTTGCATACCGAGCTTATCAGGAATTAGGCACTGATAATATGAATTTAATGAGAGGAACTGAAGATCATGATTAATTTGCTTTTGTTCCCCATCTTGCTTCCTTTTTTCTTTGCCATGATTTTAATGCTTTTTCCAAAGAAAATACTTGCACAACGAGCAGTCGCTTCTGTTGCACTTGTCTTGACCTTTGGGATATCTCTTGTACTTCTTTTTAAAGTGAAAACAGACGGTATTCAAGCCATAACACTCGGCAGCTGGCCTGCGCCATTTGGAATTACAATGGTTTCGGATATGTTATCCGTTTTGCTCGTCCTGTCTTCCACATTGATTACCCTTTTTGTTGTGTGGTATAGCTTTTCATCAATCGGAAAGGATCGAGAATCCTATTTCTACTACCCTGGAATTTTGTTCATGTTAACGGGTGTGAATGGCGCATTTACCACAGGCGACATTTTCAACATGTTCGTATTTTTCGAAGTATTACTTATGTCTTCCTACTTGTTAATTGTACTCGGTGGTGAAAAAGAACAATTACGAGAATCCATTAAGTACATTTTGGTGAATGTCATTTCATCTGCTTTATTCGTTGTCACTGTCGCTTATTTGTATTCGGTCATCGGCACCTTGAATATGGCAGATATTTCAGTGAAAATCGCACAAATCGATCAACCGGGAATCATCACGGTCATCGCCGTATTATTCCTACTTGTATTTGGATTGAAAGGTGCAATATTTCCGCTTTTCTTCTGGTTGCCTAGCTCATATGCAGCACCACCAATTCCGGTATTGGCCTTATTCGGGGCATTACTGACCAAAGTAGGCGTATACGCCATCATGCGTACATACACTCTGTTTTTCACGTTTGATCAAGGTTTTACACACGAAATGCTGATGATACTTTCAATCCTGACGATCATTGCCGGATGTATTGGTGCATTAGCTTACTTTGATGTAAAGAAAATCATCATATATAACATAATTATTGCTGTAGGAGTCATTTTATTTGGTGCATCCCAAATGAACGAAGCGTCTCTAATGGGCTCTGTATTTTATTTGATTCATGACATATTGATTAAAGGGGCTTTGTTCTTATTAATTGGTATCATCATTGCTATAACTGGCACATCTGATTTAAGAAAAATGGGTGGACTGATTAAAACTTATCCGATGCTTGGATGGACTTACTTAATAGCGGCATTTAGCTTAGCCGGTATACCACCTTTGAGTGGATTTATAGGAAAACTGCTTATTGTACAAGGTGGATTTGAAGCAGGGAATTTGTGGGGAAGTATCTTGATTTTACTTTCAAGTTTAATTGTTTTATTATCTGTTGTCCGTATCTTCATTTATGCATTCTGGGGTGAACCGGCTCATATACAACCTCTTACAAAACAGCATTATCGCGGATTATTTATGCCTGCAGTCATTTTAGTAGGAATCAGTGTTTTATATGGTGTAGGCTCTGAGTGGTTGGTTCCTTATATGAGTGATGCTGCAAATGTAATGCTAGAACCCGCTCTCTATATAAAAGCTGTTTTAGGGGGTGCGTAAGATGGCTTTTCAAATCATGCTAAACTTTTTTATTGCCTTTCTTTGGATGTTTTTATCCGTCTCGTTTAATGCTTCCACGTTTATCGTCGGATTTTTATTAGGGATGCTCATGCTATGGATTATGAAGGGTTTTTTTCCGGGACGTTTCTATATGAATCGCGTGTGGGCTGTAATTAAACTGATTATTCTATTTTTAAAAGAATTGATCATGGCTAATATTCAGGTTTTGCTGTTAATTATTCAACCTAAGATGCCAATCAAACCTGCAATTTTTGCACTTCCTATTGTTTTAGAAAAGGATTGGGAAATCACGCTTTTGGCAAGCTTAATAACTCTGACACCTGGTACCCTTGTTATCGACGTATCTGAGGATTCCAAAATTTTATATATTCATGCATTGCATTATGATGATGCTGATGAAGCAATCGATTCGATTAAAAACACATTTGAAAAAGCCATACAGGAGGTGAGCCGCTAATGATGGTATTCTTTTGGGTCATAGTCGTACTGATTAGCCTGTCCATGTTGGCTTTCATCTATAGATTAATTGTCGGTCCTACTGTTCCTGATAGAGTTGTAGCGCTGGATTCATTGGGTGTTGCACTAATTTCAATGATAGGGATATTTTCTATTCTCGTTGATACCAGCTTTTTCCTTGAAATCATTTTGCTGCTCGCTATATTAGCATTTATAGGCACTGTGGCTTTCTCTAAGTTTTTAGAGAAAGGAGAGATTATCCAACGTGATAACGATCATCGCTAATATTCTTATCGTATCTAGTGTTGTTTTTGGGGTAATTTTCATTCTTGTCACCGCAATTGGCTTGATTCGCCTACCTGATGTTTATTCCCGTACACATGCTGCTTCCAAAAGCGCTACGCTCGGGGTTATGTTCATCCTGCTAGGTGTATTCCTCCACTTTTGGTTAATTGAAGGCCATATTAATACACGTATACTGCTAGGCATTGTTTTTTTATTTATCACAGGTCCAGTTGGTGGACATGTCATCGGCCGCTCTGCCTATTTATCAGGAGTTAAACTCTGGGATAAATCAGTGAAAGATGAATTGGCTCCAGTTGTAGCTGAACGAAGAAAAAAACATGAACAAAGAAACGCTTAAAGCGCCCTGAAAGGCGCCATTCCGCCCCAATACTTTGGTTCGCAGGCTAGCGCTTTGAGCAGACAATAAGAAATTTATAAAACACAAGGTAATAATAAAACGCTTTTGCTCCTCCCCTTTTGGGACAGCAAAAGCGTTTTTTTAATAGCCGTATGGATAATATGGATAGTATGGATAATATGGATATTGATATGGGTATTGGTAATACGGATAAGGTTGATAATAAGGTTGATTAAAGAGTGATTGACCAAGCAAACTTCCTGCCAAACCTCCTAAAAATGGACCTCCAAAAAAGCCTAGCCCTCCAAAACCCCTGCCAAATCCTCCAAATCCTCCACCAAAATGCCTGCGATTCATATGTCCTCTCCTCTCTTTCCTAACGTATGAGAAAAAGAAAGTGTGACATATGTACATAGCCTATTAGCTAGAACTCCAAATAAAATCAGGTTCTTTCTAATATTAAGACCTTTAACAATGATATTCTGCTTCGATTAGGTCCAAATAGCTTTTGGTCTAATCTGTCCTGCCCAAAACTAGCAGTGAAGGAACGAGTGAATTTTCACTTTTCCAACTATGCACTACTCCAATTCACAAAAAAAGCGACCAGTTTATAAAAATTGGCCACTTTTCTATAGAATATTATGCTTTCTTAATTTACTTCTTAGAGCACTATATTAAGAATTTTCTTCTGTATTTTCCAAGCTCATCCGTTCAATAAGGGTCGCTAAGGAACGAACCATCGCACCAGTTCCACCTTTTGGTCCTAGATCGTGAGCAGCACTTGCATCTGATGTACCTGCGATATCCAAATGGATCCAAGGGGTATTTTCAACGAATTCACCAACAAATCCTCCCCCGAAAATCATGTGGCCGTCGCGTCCCGGTGAATTGTTTAAATCGGCTACATCACTTTTGCGAATTCGTTTCTTGTCACTTTCAGTTAATGGCAAACGCCATACAAACTCACCTGTTTCAACAGTAGCTTCCAAGAATGTTTCAAAGAATGTTTCGTCGTTTGTCAATGCACCAGTTTTATCTTTCCCCAGTGCGATAATTACTCCACCTGTCAACGTTGCAACATCTACAATGTAGTTAGCTCCTTGTTGTTTTGCATATGTGACGGAGTCCGCTAAAACAAGGCGTCCTTCAGCATCCGTATTCAGGATTTCAATCGTTTTCCCACTTAAAGAAGTAATAACATCATCAGGTTTGAACGCATTACCTGAAATCATATTATCCGTTGAGGCAATGACTGCAATGACGTTTTTATTTGGGCGTGTTTCCCCGATTATACGCATTGCACCTAAAACAGCTGCAGCACCCCCCATGTCACCTTTCATGCCTACTAAGCCATCCTTAGGTTTAATGGAATAACCACCTGTATCGTAAGTAATCCCTTTCCCTACTAGGCCTACGACATCGTTCCACTCTTCATTTGCACGGTATTTCATGACCATTAATCTTGGTTCTTCTGTTGATCCTTGGTTAACAGCCAAAATCGCACCCATACCGAGTTCTTCCATTTCCGCTTTTCCAAGTTCTTCATATTCAAAATCATATGTTTCTGCCAATTCTCTTGCGTAATCTGCCATTTTCGTAGCGGTCAAAACGTTTGAAGGCATATTAACGAGAGTACGTGCTTCATTTACTGCTTCTGCATACACTTGTCCCACTTCAAAGTAAGCTAAAATTTCTTGTTCATCCGAATTGGTCAGCAATTCAACATGGTCTAGGTATGCGTCAACTTCATTTGAAGAAGTCTTGTAATYTGGCACTTTATAAAGTCCCATTCCGATGCCTTCTGCAGATAGGTAAGCCGCATCTTCAATTTCGATATCCTCATTGATAAACGAATCCAACCAAATGGAGACATTTGATGTTTTGGAAGCAACTAGTTCTTTTCCGACTGTTCCAAAAATATCACGTAAATCATCTTGATTCAGTGTTTTACGATCACCAAGTCCTACAAAGAAAACACGTAGAAGTTTACCATCTTGAAGTGTTGGTAATTTAGTCAGTTTCTTGCGATCAGTCGAGACATCTCCAGATTTCAACCATTTTTCTAAGGATGAACCGTAGAAAGAAACAAAGTCAGACCATCCTTGTGTGTTTTCAGGATGTTTATAAGTACCTACGATTAATACTTCAGTTTGTACATCATTAAAATTAATACCTGCAACATCTACTCTCACAGAAAACCCCTCCATCTATTTACATTCGACTTCTATTATATACGAATATGTTACGCTTTTCGAATTATCTGTCATCAGCTAAGATTACGCGTTTTAGAGCCCTATAGATGTGGTATACTTTACTAAACAATTCAACACGAAAGGGTGGACCACTATGGACATTCTTACAAATATTCCACTCCTCGCAGCCTTATTCGGAATCATATTTGCTCAATTCGTAAAAATCCCAATCACCTATTTAGTAACCAAGAAAGTCGATTGGAAACTTTTCACTTCAACCGGTGGTATGCCAAGTTCTCATTCAGCAGCTGTAACAGCTTTGACAACAGCGGTTGCTTTTGAAACCGGTCTCGGTTCACCTTTATTCGCTGTATCCGCCATTTTTGCAATCATCGTTATGTTTGATGCTTCAGGAGTTCGTTTCCAGGCAGGTCAGCAGGCAATCATTATTAACCAAATGCGTATTGACTTTCAGATTTTTGTTAATCAATCTAAAGAATGGGCACATAAAAAAGATGAAGAAAAGATTGAAGAGCTGAAAACACTACTTGGACACAAACCGAGCGAGGTTTTTATGGGCGCTTTAACAGGAATTTTCATTTCCATAATCATTTATGTATTTCTCGTATAAAAGAAGCAGTGGATCTCCTTTGAGAGCTCCACTGCTTTTCTGTTAAAACATTTGATATCCATTTTTACGTAACATTTTGATGACAATTCCTGCAATGATCGCACCAACCAAGCCACTAGATAAAACTAAAATATCCGCGAAATGAAGTGCCATTAATTTTTCCCCAAGTGCTTGAAATGCCATAACAGGCGCTGTGAAATACTCGAAAAAATCCACTTCATCGATAATCAAGATAACGACTATTGGATAAACAATTGCCATTAACCATGTCATGCGAAGTAACATATTGAGTAAAAAACCAATCCCAAAAAACATTACTAGAAATATTAATACGGATAACATAACCGTTACAAGTGTAAAATTACCGTCCATTGAATTGTTCCCTCCATGCGTTCCTTTCAACAGTTTACATGATTGGTATGTTCCTTTCAATATCCATGTGAGTTGTTCAACGGACTGTAACATGTTGAAGCACATAAGAAGCTTAAGGGATCGTCCATATTACTCATTAATGCCAACAAAAAAGGTTCTTTTCGAATTATTTACGAAAAGAACCTTCAGAGTCTACTTTTTCCTTCCAGAACCTGCACAACACGAACACGTTTCAGAACCACCAAGACGTAATTGGAAATATCCATTTCCTTTACAATATGGGCATTGATTGGCTTTAACATCCTTTTTGTAAGTTGTCATATTGACCATCTCCTTTTAATTCTTAATATTCTGATAATATAACATATAGGAAATCCTCTGTAAACCATACATCATCTAAATGTAAACGAATACATTAAATATTATCTCTATTTTGCTTAATTTTACTCCTCTTTTCTCATTCTTTCAAAACCATAAGCTCCTTCAACTGCTTCATCCTATATATGCA
>NZ_JBFUIO010000065.1:0-13988 GCF_056401835.1 Paenisporosarcina sp. P4_D4
CGTTACATACGATCATAATACCCGTGTGAATCTAGGTCCGGCAGCAAATGCATTTATGGAAGAAGTCAAAACGACAGGGAAGTTACCGTCAAAAGGCTTTTATATCTTTGGCGAATTTGGCGTTGGTAAATCCTATGTATTAGGCGCACTGGCAAATGAACTGGCTGAACAGAAAATAAAAACAGTTCTTGTCTACGTGCCGGAATTTTTACGTGAAATGAAACACGCTATACAGGATCAGTCACTTCAGGAAAAAGTGGATTATGTAAAGAAAGCACCTGTACTTATGCTCGACGATTTAGGAGCTGAAACATTATCCAGCTGGACGAGAGACGAAATCCTTGGGACTGTGTTGCATTATCGTATGGCAGAGAACTTACCAACTTTCATTACATCGAACTTTGACTATGACGGACTCGAAGAGCATTTAGCGTACTCCGGAAAAGGCGAACGGGAACTAGTGAAAGCAGCGCGAATCATGGAACGTATACGTTCAATAACAATTCCTATGCGACTGAGCGGAAAAAATAGAAGAGATGGATAAAGAAAATTGTGACTACCTTGACTGTTTCAGTCGGGTAGTTTTTTTATGGGGAAATGTAAATGACAGAAGACGTGCATTTTAAACCAGACATGAAAGCCAACTGAAAATGAGAAATAATATTTTTTTATTTTTGGCTCTATTAAATGGTGTGGTTGTTTATCGTAAATTTGCGCTTGCTGGTTCGTCCGCGGAAAGAGCAAAGATTCCTTTTTATAAAATTAACCTTGAAAGTTAATAAATCCCTTATTTTTAGAATAATAGAAATATTAAATGCTATGAAGAGGGTGATTGACATTCTCAATTACATGCCTATAATTGAGAGTGAGAATCGTTTTCAATGGTTCACTACATATACAAAGGGAGAGACATTCAGTGAAAAAAGCATTATTTCTTGTTTTAGCTTTTGCTCTAGTCGTATTATCTGCATGTGGCAACGATACTACTTCTAAGGATACAAAGAACAAAGCAACAAAAGAAACAAACGAAACAAACGAAAGCAAAGAAGTAAACCTATACACAGCTCGTCACTATGATGTAGACGACCAACTCTACAAAAAATTCGAAGAAGAAACTGGCATCAAAGTAAATGTAATCAAAGGTGAAGCTGACGAATTACTTGAGCGTATTAAACGCGAAGGTGATGCAACAGAGGCAGATTTATTCTTGACTGYCGACGCTGGACGTTTACACCGTGCAAAAGAGGATGGGTTACTGCAAGCGGTTTCAAGTGATGTTCTGGATGAACAAGTTCCAGCCAACTTCCAAGATAAAGATCAAATGTGGTACGGTTTAACGAAACGTGCTCGTGTCATTGTCTACAACAAAGAAACAGTGAAACCTGAAGAATTATCAACATATGAAGCGTTGACTGAAGACCAATGGAAAGGTCGCGTCTTGATTCGTGGCTCTGAAAATGTGTATAATCAATCTTTGTTAGCTTCTTTCATTGAAATCAATGGTGAAGAGAAAGCAAAAGAGTGGGCTGCTGGATTAGTATCGAACTTTGCACGTGATCCTGAAGGTGGAGACCGTGATCAAGCGAAAGCAATTGCTGCAGGTGTTGGCGATGTAGCAATCATGAACACTTACTACTATGGTCAAATGCTAAACTCTGAAGATCCAGAAGAAGTTAAAGTTGCAGAAGGCTTAGGCTTGTTCTTCCCTAACCAAGAAACGACAGGTACTCATGTTAACGTAAGTGGTGCCGGAGTTGTAAAAAATGCGAAGAACAAAGACAATGCGATTAAATTACTTGAGTTCCTATCATCTCCTGAATCTCAAGGGACATTTGCCGAAGCAAATTATGAATACCCAGTAAATGAATCAGTTGAACCGACTGAATTACTTAAATCATGGGGCGAATTCAAAGAACAAGATATTCCATTATCAGTTCTTGGTGACAACAATGCAAAATCAATTTTAATCTTCAACGAAGTTGGTTGGAAATAAACAAATCAAATGCCCTTGTTACGTTCAAACGTAACAAGGGATTTCTTGCGATTGGATAAGAGGTGTTGGTGACGTGCAAAGAAGATTGGCTAGTGTGAATATGTGGACGGTAGCGGCGGCAATCATTATGATTCTCCTGTTTTTACCGAATTTAACGATTGTAACGGGCGTTTTTTCGCCAGCCAATGAAAACTGGGAACATATGAAAGAATTTGTTCTAGGCTCTTTCATTAAAACCTCACTGATTTTAGTTAGCACTACCGCTCTACTAACGATATTTATAGGGTTGAGTCTGGCATGGTTGATTGCGCAATATCAATTCCCTTTGAGAAAATTTCTAAAATGGGCTCTTATTTTGCCTCTATCCATCCCACCTTTTATTGGTGCATATACATACCACGGGATTGTCAATTACACAGGAGTAATACAAAAGACTCTTAGAAATCGATTCGATATGGAGCTGGATCCTTCATTTTTTGACATCATGAATCTGCCCGGCGCAATTTTTATTTATACGATTTTTTTATATCCTTATGTTTATACAATTACCCGAATATTCTTATCCCAGCAATCCGCTTCATTGATTGAAAGTGCAAGAGTGCTCGGAAAAGGTCCTTGGCGCACGTTTTTCCAAGTCGTCATACCGATTTCAAGGGTTTCCATTATTGGTGGAGCAAGTTTAGTTGTGCTGGAAGTGTTAAATGATTATGGTGTGGTGAAATACTTTGGCATCCAGACATTTACGACGGCAATATTTCAAACTTGGTTTGGTTTAGGTGATATTGAATCATCAATTAAACTTGCCGCATCCCTTATGGGGTTTGTAATCTTGATTCTATTGATTGAAAAATTATTGCGTGGAAGAAGGCAATACAGTTATTCCACCACCAAAGTACGGCCATTGCCGCTTATTCAGTTGAGAGGCATGAAAGCGTTTCTTGCAACTGGTTACGGGTTGTTGATATTAAGTCTAGGATTCTTCATTCCAATAGCCCAGCTGATTGATTGGATGCTCCTGACATTTGGGACAATCCCGATGGATGAATTTCTGACTTACGTTAAGAACTCAGTAACAGTAGCTGGCATCAGTGCATTTGTGATAATTGTTTTCGCTTTGATTGTCGGAAACTTCAGTCGTTTGGTTCATAGCAAAGTAGCGAAACTGTTACCTAAGTTAACAATTCTTGGTTACTCTATACCAGGAGCGGTGATTTCCGTAGCAGTTGTTACTGCATTTATTGCACTCGATCGTTTTCTTGCACCTTTGTATCAAATGCTCGGTGTTGGGACAACACTTGTTCTAAGTGTAAGTTTAACGATGTTGATTTCCGCCTATATCATCCGATTCTTTGCAATTGGTTATAATTCCATTGAATCTGGATACGATAAAATTGGAACAGACTTTAGGGACGCTTCAAGACTTCTAGGTGTCGGGCTGACAAAAACGTTTTTCAAAGTAGATGTACCGATGCTGAAAGGCGCAATTATCAGCGGATATATTTTAGTTTTCATTGATATATTAAAAGAAATACCTTTAACGTTAATATTACGTCCATTCAATTTTGATACGCTTTCAACAAAAGCATTCCAATATGCAAGTGATGAAAAAATTATGGAAGCTTCACAAGCTTCGTTATTAATTGTCGGTATTAGTGCCCTTGCCATTGTTATTTTCTATAAGTTTCTCGAAAAGGAGCCGGATTGACATGTTTATTTCCATTCAAAATGTTTGTTTCAAATATCCAAATATAAATCGCTCTGCACTAGACCAGTTTTCAATGAATATTGAAAAAGGGGAAGTCATCTCAATATTAGGTCGAAGCGGCAGTGGAAAAAGCACGATACTGCGTCTCCTAGCTGGACTTGAAAAGCCAACTCAAGGTACATTGACGATTCAGGATGAAGTGATCTTTGATAACAAAACATTCCTGCAACCTGAGAAGCGAGGCATAGGAATGGTGTTTCAGGATTATGCGCTGTTTCCACATATGACGGTTGGAGAGAATATCATATTCGGTTTATTTAAAATGAAAAAAGCAGAAAAGAAAAAACGCCTCGCAGAAGTTCTTGAATTAGTTGAACTTCAAGATTATGAGAAACGTTATCCGCATCAACTTAGTGGGGGTCAACAACAACGTGTGGCAATTGCAAGAGCTATTGCGCCAAACCCACACTTAATTTTATTGGATGAGCCTTTCAGTAATTTAGACGCAGAACTGCAAGTGAAAATTCGTAAAGACTTACGTGAAATTATTAAAAAAGCAAATATTACGTCCATCTTCGTCACACATGACGAAAATGATGCCCATGCATTAGCGGATCGCATCGTTAAGTTGAAAGATGGTTGCATTGATTTAATCGGTCGTCCTTGTGATTTGCTCGGGATTCATCCCAATCCAACACCACAATTCGTACCGGAACAAGAAGCCCGAGAATTAATGAGTGTATAATTTTAAATTTTCAGTTGCATTTGATTTCATGCAAGAGTAAAATGTCAACATACGAATAAAGAAATGCCAAGAAGAGGACAATACTTGTCTGTACGACTTTTTAGAGAGAGAAGCCCTGGCTGAAAGCTTCTTAAGTACGACACTCAATTTACCACCTCGGAGCAGCAACAGTGAAATCGTTAGTAACTGTTGACGGTAACGGCCCGTTAGCCGGCTCAAAGCTTCATCTTTTTAGTCCTGGACTGAAGAGAAGGAAGAAGGGTGGAACCACGAACTCAAACCTCGTCCCTTTCATAGGACGGGGTTTTTTTGTATTCAATTTTAATAATAAAAACGAAGGAGTGGGGTAAATGTCAGAAACAATTCAACTGAAATTTCCAGACGGCGCGATAAAGGAGTTCCCAAAAGGTACGACAACCGAAGATGTTGCAGCATCAATCAGTCCCGGCCTTCGTAAAAAAGCGTTGGCTGGTCAACTGGATAACCAACTTGTAGACTTGAAAGCACCACTTGAGCAAGATGGTGCAATTGCCATTGTTACTCCAGGCTCAGATGAAGCGCTGGAAGTGTTGCGTCATAGTACAGCTCACTTATTGGCACAAGCAGTAAAGCGTCTTTTCAAAGATGTGAAATTAGGCGTAGGTCCAGTAATTGAAAATGGATTCTATTACGATATCGATTCACCACAACCGATTACTGCAGAAGATTTGACGGCTATTGAAAAAGAAATGAAGAAAATCATCAATGAAAATCTTGAAATTGTACGTCACAACGTGTCTCGTGCAGAAGCATTTGACAAGTTTAAAGAGGATGAATATAAAATTGAGTTGTTGGAAGCAATTGCTGAAGATGATCAAGTATCCATTTACGAACAAGGTGAATTTTTCGACTTATGCCGTGGGGTGCACGTTCCGTCTACTGGTAAGTTAAAAGAATTTAAATTACTAAGTATTGCCGGTGCATATTGGAGAGGTAACAGCGACAATAAAATGTTGCAACGCATCTACGGAACAGCTTTCTTCACAAAAGAAGAATTGGCTGCACATCTGAAAATGCTTGAAGAAGCGAGAGAGCGTGACCACCGTAAAATCGGGAAAGAACTTAATTTATTCATGAACTCACAAAAAGTAGGCCAAGGCCTGCCGATGTGGTTACCTAAAGGTGCAACAATCCGCCGCATCATCGAACGCTATATTGTCGATAAAGAAGTGAAGCTGGGTTACGATCATGTATACACGCCAGTAATGGGCAGTGTGGAACTGTACAAAACAAGCGGCCATTGGGATCATTATCAAGATGATATGTTCCCGGTAATGAGTATGGACAATGAAGATCTAGTATTGCGTCCGATGAACTGCCCTCATCATATGATGATTTTCAAAAATGGCATTCATTCATACCGTAACCTGCCTATGCGCATTGCTGAGCTTGGTACAATGCATCGTTATGAAATGTCAGGTGCTTTGAGTGGTCTTCAGCGTGTACGGGGAATGACATTGAATGATGCGCATATCTTCGTCCGCCCAGATCAAATCAAAGATGAGTTCAAGCGTGTCGTTCAATTGATTATTGGTGTTTACAAAGATTTTGATATTAATGATTACTCATACCGTTTGTCTTACCGTGATCCAGAAGATAAAGAAAAGTACTATGATGACGACGATATGTGGAACAAAGCACAAAGCATGCTGAAAGAAGCAATGGATGAGCTAAACTTGGACTACTACGAAGCTGATGGCGAAGCGGCGTTCTATGGCCCTAAATTGGATGTAATGGTCAAAACTGCAATAGGTAAAGAAGAAACGTTATCCACTGTTCAACTTGACTTCTTATTGCCAGAGAAATTTGATCTATCCTACATCGGTGAAGACGGCAAACAACATCGCCCAGTTGTCATCCACCGTGGAGTAGTATCAACTATGGAACGTTTCGTTGCTTTCCTAATCGAGGAGTATAAAGGTGCATTCCCGACTTGGCTGGCACCGGTTCAAGTTCAAGTCATCCCGGTTTCTAACGAGGTCCACTTCGATTATGCAAAAGACGTTATCGAAAAACTTCAGGCAGCAGGCTTGCGTGTTGAGATGGACGAACGCGATGAAAAACTTGGCTACAAGATTCGTGAAGCACAGATGCAGAAGATTCCATACATGCTAGTCCTAGGTGACAAGGAGCTGGAAAGCGGCTTCGTGAATGTACGCAAGTACGGTGAGCAGAATTCAGAAAGCATTCCATTTGACGAGTTCCTTTCACGCATTCAACAAGAAATTAACTAAAGCTGTTGACAGCGAATTTTGTCTATGGTATTATTATTAAGGTTAATGAATACAAAGTTTGTGGTATAAGAAGAGGCTGCCCGCTTCTCACCTGATTGACACTAGATGTAGTTGACAGGTCGGCACACGATTGAACGTAACGTACAGCATTGTACTTGCATATATCGGCGGGCGGACATCTACTTATGTAAATGTCCGCTCGTTTTTTTATTGGTCCGGAACGGCGTAACCGATTTATTGAGCAGTTCGATAAACGATATGCCCAAACCATGTATTCGCGACACTACCTGGAGGTGGATTACTATTAGCAAAGACATGTATGTAAACGATGGCATTCGCGCTCGTGAACTTCGTATTATCGATCAAAATGGTGATCAATTAGGAGTTAAAACGCGTTTTGAAGCGTTAGAAATTGCCGCTCGTGTTAATTTGGATCTTGTCCTTGTGGCCCCTCAAGCCAAGCCACCAGTCGCTCGTATCATGGACTATGGTAAATTCAAATTTGAGCAGCAAAAGAAAGATCGTGAAACTCGTAAAAATCAAAAGATTATCGTATTGAAAGAGGTTCGTTTGAGCCCGACAATCGATGAACATGATTTCCAAACGAAATTACGAAATGCAATCAAGTTCCTTGAAAAAGGAGACAAAGTCAAAGCTTCTATCCGTTTTAAAGGCCGTGCAATTACGCACAAAGAAATTGGCCAACGCGTGTTAGATCGTTTTGCAGAAGCTTGTGCTGAAGTATCGACGGTTGAACAAAAACCGAAGATGGAAGGCCGTAGCATGTTCTTGGTTCTTCAACCGAAGAACGAGAAAAAGTAAGATTGACGAACAGTTTAGGAGGAATTCGACATGCCAAAAATGAAAACTCACCGCGGCGCGGCTAAGCGTTTTAAAAAGACTGGTTCTGGAAAAATAAGACGTGCATCTGCATACCGCAGTCACTTATTCGCAAATAAGTCTACTAAAGCTAAACGTAAGTTACGTAAAGGTGGACTAGTTTCTTCTGGTGACTACAAACGCATCAAATCACTAATCGCTTACATGAAGTAAGTTAAGACTCGAAACTTAAACATTCGAAATAAAAGCAGGAGGTAATGTATTATGCCACGCGTAAAAGGCGGAACAGTGACGCGCCAGCGTCGTAAAAAAGTTATAAAATTAGCAAAAGGTTATTATGGTGCTAAAAAATTACTATATAAAGTAGCAAACCAAGCAGTTATGAAATCAGGTAACTATGCTTACCGTGACCGTCGTAACAAAAAACGTGACTTCCGTAAATTATGGATCACACGTATCAATGCAGCAGCTCGCATGAATGGTCTTTCTTACAGCCGTTTAATGCACGGTTTGAAATTAGCTGGTATTGAAGTTAACCGTAAAATGTTAGCTGACCTAGCTGTTACAGACGCAGCAGCATTCACACAATTAGCAGAAGCTGCTAAAAAATCAATGAACAAGTAATTTTACTTATTCAAAAGGCTGATGGATTTTCCATCAGTCTTTTTTTATACTAATTCATACATAGTATTTTTGAGGTTCTGAAGATAATGGGGATAGATTGTGAAAAATTTATCGTTCATACTAAGGTATTTTTCGATCTAAACTTGAATTTATCGCTCAAACTGAAGAGTTTATCGTTCATAGTCGTCTCAGAGGCAAATAAACTAGTTGAGACTAATCACGTCAATCTATTAGGGGGAATTTTAGTATGCATCTCATACTTATCGGGTTTTTCATTGTCATGTCCATCGTTTCGTTTTTTACGATGGTTCATGATAAAGCAGCAGCAAAAGCACATAAACGTAGAGTGCCAGAACGCACTCTATGGAACCTTGCGATACTTGGCGGTGGAGTGGGAGCGTACCTAGGAATGATTCTCTATCGCCATAAGACAAAGCATATGTCTTTCCGAATCGGTTTTACATTACTGGCGATTCTACAGGTAGCTTTAATCATCTGGGCTGCTCCATTGTTGAAAGAGTGGTCATGAAAAAAAGCAGTTATTGGATGATTCGCAAATAGAGTCCTCAGTCCACGCATAGATTCGTTGTGAACGCGAATAGGACCTTTACAAGCGAGAATAGGACTTCAAATTACGCGAATACCTTCAAAAATCTCATAATCCAATAACTAAATCAAAAACCCGACACTTACTCTGTAACATTAAAGACAAGTAATTGTACATGATGGTTGATTTTATCATCACTTGTTTATAATGTTGCACATAAAAGATGTACACTACTAAAATTGAATTTAAGTAGTGTACATTTTTTATTTTGACAAAAAATTTAGAGCATATTATTAAAGTGTGTACCATTTTACAATTATGGATATAAAAGATACAGTAGAACAAACATTCTCCATGGAGGTGATACCTTTTGTATTGGTATGAATATTGTCCAAAACATATAGAAAGTAAATACCAACTATTAGTATTTAAAGAGAATCAACCATTTTTACCTTTAACGGATTATTTCCATGATTGTTTAGGTCGGATAGACAAAAGCTCTGCAACATCTTATTTAAACTGCTTACTTCCTTTTTTAAAGTGGTTAGATGAACACAGTAATTATCAAGGTGAACGTGTGCAATGGAATGAGAATGAAGAAAAGATTCGAGTAGCAGTTGAAGATTATTTAATGCACGAAATGAAATGTAAAATTAGAGATAACGATTCATTTCGATTTGTGAATTTAACAAGTAAAAGTCCGAATGCAATTGGTCGGTTTTTATCAGCGTTAAAATCGTTTTACAAAGCGATGATACGTTTAAATCACTACGTATATAGTAATCCATTAATTGATGGTCAAGTCCTATTACATCAGTATACAGAAGATTTAAATGGTGTTCGAGTAGATAAACCAAGAATGCCTTCTGTTGCTGGAACAGAAGGACCTGTAATACATCGGAGATTAACAGACTCATATTTTAAAATCATTAACGAAGAATGGCAACCACAAATTATTGATGATATGGATTTACCATACCAAATCTATCAGGCAGGAAAGAAAGTAAATTGGTCGCAACGAGAAATGATTATTACTCGTATGTTATTTGAAACAGGCGCAAGAGCATCTGAAATTATTGAATTAACTGTTGGGGATTATAGAAATCGTAAAAGTCATCAAGAGGTTATCACGTTTAATAAAGGAAGTCATGGAAAGAAAGTAAAGTTTCTACGATTCAGTAAAGATACCGTTAAACGAATGTTTCACTATATCGAAACGGAACGAAAATCCGTTGATAAAGACCATTTGTGTTTTCATGAATTACCCGACGATGCTTGTCTATTTTTATCATTAAATGGTACGCCCTTAACTTATCATGCTTGGTACTACCATTGGAATAAAGCAATGAAAGCAAATGAACTAAGTTTAAATCCACATAAAGCAAGGCATTGGTTCGTTACATCCAGACTACGAGAAATTTATAACATTTCAACAAATGATGCTGAAATACAGCGACGAAAAAATGAACTGATTAAATATATGAAATGGAAAAACCCCGATACGATGAATGTATATGAACACTATTTTGATGAAGAAAAGCATCGTGAGGCACATGACCAAATGTTAAAACAAATGGAACATAGAGAGAAAGATTACAATAAGCAATCTAAATCTTCGATAAAGTTGAAACCAAGACTACAAGTTATTCAAACGACAAATACTGAAATATTAGATGCAGATTTACAAGAGTTGTTAGAAGGGTTGGAATAAATGTGATTGTAACTACGCAGCAGATACCGACAACAGAATGGTATCAAAAATGGGTTGGTAAAATGGACACCAAGCTGATGTGTCTACAAAACAGTAGAGGTGAAATTCTAATCAACAAAATTGACGAACGTATTATGAAATATCTTCATAATAATTGCTTAGAGTATGATTGGAGAAATCATTTATTATTAACCGTACTTATTGAAGCGGATAGAAATTTAGATGCATATACTATATATAACAGAATTAATTCTTTACATGCACGATTGAAAGATATTTTTAAGGTCTTTTCTCTTGCCATGATGTCAGATTTTGACGTAAATATTCATTTATATAGATATTTAAAAGGAGATGTTCTGTCGGATGATTCCTACAACAAAAGGAAAGATATATTAAGTGTTTTTAATACGATCTTCTATAAAACGAATAAATGGATAGGAAGCAAACTCTCTGTTGAGGAACAGGGATATTTTAAACAATATTTATTTGAACAACCATCTTTTAACAATCGCGATTTTTCTTTCTCAAAATTAGCGATAGAAAAAGCACAGGCTATTCGAAAAGATGAAACGGATGCTATCGTGCCACACCTCCCATCTATTCGTGCAGAAGCAAATTTCCGTTGGAATCAAATGAAAAGACTCCGAGATGCTTTTCATAAGGAAATTAACAAAGTTGAAACAAAATCAATTACTCTTCCTTCTGAATTTTATTACGATGAACCAGAACGTATAGGAGAGCGTTTTTATTTTCGTTTATGGGATAAGCCTTCATTTGTTCTTAACCATCGGGAACAGTTTTCAGACACTGTTATAAAACAAGCTGAACAAAGAAAAGTAACATACTCCGATGAAAATAATATGTATTTCCTTGAATTTATATATGCAGAATCACTAAATATTGATCCTGATGTAGAGGGGCTTTGGTTTAATGAGCTAATTGAGTACAATGTGATAGGAAGATGGGAAAAATGTAGACCTATAGAAGAACATGAGGGTATCTTGAATTATTTATCAATGCATGGTTATGAATCAAACGGTAAAACACATCCCACTCCTTTCAGCTCAAGACAAGCAGGAGTCCTTAGCCCTTCAACTTTTATTACACAGAATAAACAAAAGTCAGAGGGAATATTAATTGATGTGGAACCGTTTTATGTTGCTTGTACGTTTGGAATTTTAGCAATCGATATTTTAACAACTACAGGTGCAAGAATTAATGAATTACTTCAAATCAATAATACAAAAGAATGTATAGAAGTGAAGAAAGTCAAAGACAAATTACACTTCTCTTTTAAAGCAGTTCCTAAAGGTAGAGATTCATTAGAAGAATTTTATATTAGCAAGCAGACAATGGGGTTAATTCAAACTGTATCAAGAATGTTAAAAGAACATTATAATTCCTCTAACATCTCAAAGGTTCATTATAGATATAGAAGAAAGCATCTATTTTCAGAACCTAAACCTTATTATTTTCAATATGAGGGTAAAGCGTTTGAAGAAAGGGCAATATACAGTTCAATTCGTTTTCTACTTCATGGTTTAGTTTTTGAAACACCTAATGGAAAACCTGTAACAATTAAAACACATCTTTTACGTCATGCTTTTGCGACAGAAGCAGTGCAACGCCAAAAAATGTCGATTGACATTGTAGGTAAAATGTTGCATCAAAAGGATTTGAATGTCACTGGTTATTACTCGGCTCCTACTCCTACCCAAATTGCAGAATCAGTAAGAGAATTGCATGATGTAATATCCAGCTATGTAGATATAGATGATGCGTATTTAAGAAGTGGTGAAGAGTTGCAAAAAGAGTTAGATGATCATATAGAAAAAGTGGGTGTATTCAATAAAGTATTAGGTGGTACGTGCGTCACTGATTACGTTTGTCCTACTAAAATGCAATGTTTGGGTTGCAAAGCTAAAATTCCAGAACCAGATCAAGAAGGAGAACTTTTAGAAGTAATTCAATTATCGAAGGATATGGAGAAACGCTTTAAACAATTAGGATTAGAAGTTGAAGTTCGCAAAGCAAAAGAAATGGCAAAGCAAGCTAAGATCGAACTAAAAGAGATTGACTTGATAAAACAATATAGAGAGGAACGTCAATATGAACCAACAGTCCAACATAATCCATTCAGATAATCGCCAATGGCTTGAAAAGGTGCATCAGCAGCGTAAAGAACGTTCTGTTTCTATTGGTGTTGAAACAATTGATATACTCGTTAATAGAGGTATTCCCGTGACATATCATAATATTAGCAAGCATTCTAAGCAGCTTGATCCTCAAGGGAAAGGGATTCATCCGAATACAATTAAGCGTAATGATGATTTATATGCTTATTACAAAGAGCATAGTAAAACATTTAAAGTGAATAAGGTGCGTAAAAAGCCCATAGAGACGCCAAAATTTGATGAATCAAGTTTAAGGAAGATTTCTCCCAAACGTGATATCAACCTCGTTAAAACAAAGTATAAGAAGCTTACGAAGGAAGAATTAGTGAATAGACTAATAGCCGTAGAACAATATGTTGCACAAAATCAAAAGCGGTGGGTTGCCAATCAATTTGAACAGTTTAAATAGACAATTATTGAGATGCAAAGATAGCCTTGCCTTGTTAAGTTATTTTTAACAAGGCTATCGATTAAAGAATACATATAAAATACCTTTTTCTTTTTCCAAACGTGCGATTTCTTTACAAACGATTGGAGCCACTTCTTTTCCTAATAACTCAATTGAACGCATGACATCTCATGTGGTATTACACTTAGAGGAACGTGTAACATAAAACGAGTAATGCCTACGTTTTTACGCAGGAAAATAATTTTTTCTGCAACAGTTTTCGCATCTTCTACATATAAAGCACCTTGTAAGCTACGTGCGTGATCATATGATTCTTCGCTCACGACCATTGACATTCATTCGTTCTCGGGTTGATGGGGAGAAAAACGCTATTGACAGTGTAAATTATCATAATATCGGCATGTGTTTCAACAGCAAATTAACAATATAAATGGCAAATAAAAACGCTCAGAAATCTGAACGTTTTTTGACGTATATTTACTATCATTATTTTACTAAAGCATCTGTTACTTTAATAAGTTTATTATGTTCCTTGAAGTTTTATTGTGGTGGTTTACTACTATAAACTACTTCACCCTCACTATTGTAAGCAATATAATCAGCATCATATATTTCATCACTTTTGGTTCTAAACAATCCAAATTTCTCATCTGAATCCTTAGCAAGAAGTTTGAAATTATGAATTGAATCCCCACCTTTGACAATTTTCACGCTATCTATTTCTTTATCGAATACCCTTAGTAAAACAGCATTAAATTCTTCTTCATTGCTAAAAGGAGAATCGAAAAATGAAAGGTGGATTGGTTCAGTTATCCCTTCTGGAATAAAGGAATAATCTCTTTTTTTCTTCCAAGAAAACAACGATTTTTCAAGATACATTTCCATCTCAGTACCATCAGCCGTTTTGGAAAAAGCAACTGATTTATTGTMATCAATTACTTCAATATGATTTATGTTTGTAACGTTC
>NZ_JBFUIO010000066.1:0-13864 GCF_056401835.1 Paenisporosarcina sp. P4_D4
TTCCCATCAGAAAGAAGTTTATCTTTTCTTAACATCCCTTCCACTTCAAACCCATATTTTTTATATAGTTCCATTGCCTGATTATTGGTTTCGAGAACCTTCAAGGTTATTTTCTTAATATCATTGGAATCTGCCCATTGAATGGATTGTTGTAAAAGGTTCTTTCCGATACCATAGCCCCAAAACTCTTGTAATACACAGACACCAAATTCCACTTTATGAGAACTTCTTTTCAATTTGTTCCCTTCACATCTTGAAAAACCAACAATTCTACCATTAACTTCTGCCAATAAAAATAGGTTGCTAATGCTTTCCGTATCATCTTTAATTAATTGTTTAAAGCCTGTTGCGTCTATGTATGCCTCGCCTTTTTCCCTATCTAAATTTTCCGTTTCTCCATCTATTTGCAATCTAACTTCAGATAAATTTTTCGCATCGGTTTCTATTGCAGATCTTATAGAATAACGTAAATTATTGATAAAACATCCCATAGGATTAATTTTCATTCCATGGCCTCCTGGACTTAATGACCCGCAATCTTGATCTTATCATTTTTTTCATTACTAAAAATGACGATCAACTCATCTATTTCCTTCATATAATCCTCTGGAAAAAGTGTTCTAATTGATGTTAATTTTTCTTTAAATTCCTTAATTGGATCTTTATTAAAAGTTGCTACCGATTCCGATCCATAATAGTGTTTTATTTCACTAAGTATCCCCTATTTGTCCCGTGAGATTAAATTGATACTTTTTCTAGGAATAAAAAAAGGTCATCTAGAGAAAAAACAAAAACCTTTTGCAATGTTAACGTATGTACATTTTAGATAAATTTTTGGCATTCCTCAATTATCAGCAATTTCGATAATTTTTCTAATAACAGACTGAACTTCAACCGCGTTTTTGATTACAAATAAATGCTCCGCTTCGCCTTCTATCGGCGCTATCACATCACCTTTATTAGTCTCATTCTGTTGCCTAGTTCGCACTTCCTCAAACGTTGAAGCAGTTCTTAATATTTTTGTAGTACGTTTACTTTTCGCAACACGCTCTTTAAGAACATGTTCTGGCACATCAAAATCCACAAGAATGCTTGTAAATCCTTCATTATGATAATGTTCAAGCAGCTTCAAACGGCCTTTACGATTGCGATTTGAGTTACAAAGAATGAGGTGGCAATTAGTCTCATTAATTGCATAATCGACAATAGTTTGTGTAAGAGAATACTTGATTGTATTATGTCCTTGTTTCGGTAATAACGTTTGGTAGTATGTATGGAGGAATTCAGCATGATTATCTTGATCAATCACAACTGAGTTAGGCATCTCTGTTTCTAATGCTTTCGCAAATGTAGTCTTACCGCTATGGGTTATACCAACTGTCATAATAACTAACCTCTTCAAGAATCCAGCTCCAATCTATAATTCAGATTTTGTTTTGGGACCATTTCCTGCCGTAATAATACTGACATGCCAATCAGTAAATATTTTTCATAGCCACCAACTATAACCCCTTATATTATACCAGTAATATCCATTTAGCCAAAAAGGTTAGAGAATATTCCGTGAGCACACGTATTTCGCATAAAAAAAACCGTCTTACTGCCCTTCTTCAGGGGCAATAGACGGATTTTCTTTTTTGGGGAAATATTGTGGCGAACGATCGAGTTGATCAATGAATGACCTGGACTTCAGTCGAATGCCTGTTTGTTCCTCGTATATGGTTCTCACGATTTTCTTGATAAACGTTTTCGTTTCTTTTTTTAATGTCAACTTCCCAACTTGCTCAATCGGCACCGTGTAAAACGTCCGAATGAGCTTGACTTGAGCAGGTGTCAAACGAATTATATAGCGATCAATATCAAAACACCGATGACATAAAAAACCGATCTGTTGAAACGAAAAAGCGAATTCTCCATCTGTTGCTCCGCAATTAGCACATTGATGCAGTGTGGGGTAAATCCCGGTGACCGGCAACATTTTCCACTCCACGAACAAAGCAATCGCTTCAGGGTCATATTCTTCCGATATGGCATGCAGTGCTTGTTGAAGTAAGTTGAAAATGGCAGGTTGAGCTGTGCGTTCTTCCACTGCACGATCGATTAATTCCACCACAAAACTTGCATAGGCAGTCGCTTCAATATCTTCCCGGATATGACGATAAGACTCCATTTGCTCCCCTTGCTGCATGGTCCCCATTCCTCGTCCTTGCTGGACCAGGAAGGACCCATGAGTGAAGGGTTGAGTGATGGCAGCGAGTCTGCTGGCAGGCTTTTTCGCACCTCTTGCCATTGCAGTTACCTTACCGCCTTCTCGTGAATAGATGGTGACTATTTTATTGGATTCCCCGTAATCTTGCGTTTTTAAGACAATGCCTTCAATTCGATTCAGCAACTGCCCCCACGCCCCTTATTAATATTCGTCGTCGCGGAAACCGAAATCTCGTAAATGAACTTGTTTGTTACGCCAGTCTTTTTGGACTTTTACCCAAAGTTCAAGAAATACTTTGCTTCCAAGTAACATTTCGATATCTTTACGTGCTCGCATCCCAACTTCTTTAAGAAGAGCACCTTTTTTACCGATGACAATGCCTTTTTGTGAGTCGCGCTCTACCATAATCGTCGCTGTCACACGGATTTTTTCACTATCTTCGTCTCGTTTGATTTTCTCAATAACAACAGCAATTGAATGAGGAATCTCTTCATGCGTTAAGTGAAGAACTTTTTCACGAATCAACTCAGAAATGATGAAACGTTCTGGATGATCAGTTACTTGATCTGCTGGGTAATATTGAGGTCCTTCAGGTAAGTGTTGAGTCAGGACTTTCAACAATCCTTCGATATTGATGCCTTCAAGTGCAGAAATCGGCAATACATCCGCGAATTCAAATTCATTTCTGAAAGATTCAGTTACGCTCAAAAGCTTATCAGGATGGATTAAATCGATTTTATTCATCACCAGAAAGACTGGTGTTTCATTCCCTTTGAGCATATCTAAAATGTAACGGTCTTGTTTACCGATACGGTCAGTAGAATCAACCATCAACAAAATCGCATCTACTTCACGTAACGTGTTTTTCGCGACTTTTAGCATAAAGTCCCCTAGTTTATGTCTAGGCTCATTGATTCCCGGAGTATCAATGAAAATAAGTTGTTCCGTGTCCGTTGTTAAAACACCTTGAACTTTATTTCTTGTTGTTTGAGGTTTGTCACTCATAATCGCTATTTTTTGACCGATAACACGGTTTAAGAATGTCGATTTCCCAGCGTTTGGACGGCCAATGATTGAAATGAATCCAGACTTGTACCCTTTATTTGTTTCCAGCATAAGCTAAATCCTCCGGAGTAAATGCACCTGGCAACAACCCAGCAACTGTTGTCTCCTGTACATCTCCTTTTAAGTTAATTAGATAGACAGGCATGTTTGGCTCACAGAACTCTGCAATGACTTGACGACATGCTCCACATGGCGATACAGGACCGTCCGTATCAGCTACGACAGCAAGTGAAGCAAAGTCACGAACGCCTTCAGAAACAGCTTTAAACATCGCTGTGCGCTCTGCACAGTTTGTCATGCTATATGATGCATTTTCAATATTACAGCCGTGGTATACTTTGCCTTCTTTCGTAAGCAGAGCAGCACCCACTTTAAATTTTGAATATGGTACGTACGCATTTTCGCGTGCGATTTTGGATTCTTCCATTAGTTGTAATTTATCCATTAGTAAAACACCTCAATTAATAATTTCCATCCACTTAGGTAAAAAGATGAGTATTCCGATTATAGCACTTGCACAGGCAAATACAAGAACTGCAGCAGCGCTCATATCTTTCGCCAGCTTAGCTAAAACATGAATTTCTGGTGAAGCGAGATCAACGACTCTTTCTAAAGCAGAATTGACCAATTCCAGACTCAACATCCCGGAAATACATAAAATCAAGATAATCCACTCAACTGTTGATAAATGGCTGAACGTTCCCGCCAAAATCACAGCAATTGCTGCAAGCAAATGGAAGCGAAAATTCCGTTCACTTTTACTTGCAAAAATGACTCCTTCGAATGCAAATTTGAATGAATTCAAGAAATTATTGCTTTTCATCCTGTTCACGTCGCAATCCAAAAGACTGTAAGATTGTCTCTTGCTTTTGAGTCATTTCTTTTTCGTCTTCGGCTTCCATATGATCATAGCCAAGTAAATGAAGGAAACCGTGTATTGCTAAAAAGCCCAATTCTCTTTCTTCACTATGGCCGTAATCAACTGCCTGTTCCTTTGCGCGTTCGACTGAAATGATGATATCCCCTAGCATACGTGGCACACCCTCTACTTCAATCGCCATTTCACCTTCTCCCAGTTCTTCCATTGCAAATGAAATGACGTCTGTCGGTACATTCTTACCTCTATATTCATGGTTGATTTGCTGAATTTCCTCATTGTTCACGAATGTCACAGATAACTCGCTGCCAGCTTCAATACCTTCAGCCTGAGCGGCATGATGTAACATTTTTTCAATAAGCTCCAGGTTCTCCGTTGATAATGATTCTGTTTGGTCAATTAAATCTAGCGTTAAGTGCATATATAAGCTCCTTTATTGTGGGTATTCAATTCGAGAATGGAATATACCATTCAAAGTCTCACACAGAACGCGTTCGACGGTTTTAAGTTCTTTAAGCGTTAAATCACATTCATCGAATTGCCCATCATGTAATCGGTCTTTGATAATGGAATGTACAATTTCCTGTATTTTTTCTGCTGTAGGATGCTTCATTGAACGGACGGCAGCCTCCACACTATCTGCAATGGAAATAATAGCTGTCTCTTTTTTCTGAGGTTTAGGCCCTGCATAACGATAATCTTCTTCGTTTACGGGCTGCCCTTCCTCTTTTGCTTTGAAATAAAAATATTTTAATAAACTTGTCCCATGATGTTGTTCAGCAATATCAATAATTTCTTTTGGCATTTTGTGCTTTTGCAATAATTTTGCTCCATCACTACCATGGGATAAAATGATGTCCCTACTGGTTTCTGGAGGAAGTGCATCATGAGGGTTGGCATGACTCATTTGATTTTCTATAAAAAATCCTGGTCGTTTTGTTTTTCCGATATCATGATAGTAACAGCCTACTCGTGCTAATAATCCATCTGCACCAATCGATTCACAGGCTGCATCAGCCAGATTTGCGACCATTACACTATGATGATACGTTCCTGGTGTTTCAGTTAAGATCTTTTTCAGCAATGGATGATTCGGATTTGAGAGTTCGATCAGTTTCATTGTGGAAATTAATCCGAAAGCTGATTCAAAGAACGGTAATAAGCCAATGGTCAAAGCGCCGGACAAAAGACCAGAGGTGAGTGCAGCAATACCGTAAAACAGCAATTCACTAACCCCATAGTCTGATTGAGTCATTAGTAAATAAAATGCCATAAAAATGAAATTGACAACAGCTACATTTAAACTCGTCTGAAGTAAGTGTGACCGTTTTTCAGCACCTTGAATCACGTATAAACCTGCAAATCCACCGAATAAAATATATAGGGCAATTTCCATCTGAAGTACAGCAGAATACCCTTCCTGGAACACTAGACCTGCGACCGCTGCCGTCAAAAATGCCATTAATACGGCAAAGCGTTCATTTATTAATGAACGCACCAGCATTGGAGCTAGTGCAGTGGGGAATAAAAAGGCAATTGTCACATCAAAATTGTCTGATACCAAACTGATTAATTTCATCCCGATGACAGACAAAATAAAAATCAGCATTCCAACAAGAAGTGCCCGTTGCCGTTCTTCTTTATTCGTACGCCATTTTGCCATTTGCATATGTACAAGCCACATACAAAGTGAAATAAAGAGAATCAGCCCCAAAATCGGTTCCAATGACGATTGATTCGTTAACATTCCCAGAAGTTTAAGTTGTCGATACACTTCCCGATCGATGATTTGACCTTCCTGAACAATTACTTGTCCTTGAAGAATTCGGGTCGGCTCAATACTCGCTCGCGCCTGCTCGATTCGGGCCTGAGTCAGTTCCTCATTTAACGTTTCATTTACTGTGATGCTGTATCGTCCAATTAACACAGCTGTTGGCAGAACACTTTCTGGTATCTGCAAATTTTCCCGAATACTTCGTTCGATTTCATTTTTGGCATTGGCTACTTGCTCAGTGCGAATCGGCTTACTCATAATATCGCGTACTGAAGCAGTTAGAGAATCTCTTAAAGTTATTAAGGACTCATTCTCCAATAGCAGTAAGGAAACCAGGGCATCATCGGTAAAGCGAATTCCTTCCCCATCAGTTTCTAGCACATTAAGGTTTTCCTTCAAGTTACTTACTTGTTGTTCTATTGGCGTAGCCGATTTAACTGATTCTGCTTTTTCTTCCAGAACATAATCAATTACGGACGTAACAATTGCTGCACGATTTTCGCCAATTTCCTCGGAGAATTGATAAACACTTGTAACCTCTGAAGCTGCTCTTTGACGTTCTTCTTCAGTCTTCACAGGATCTTCAACTGTTTTTATGGAGCGAATTGTATCTTTCGATAAGTGAAATTCTTTTATATCATATTTCTCTGGTCTAACTCCGTTTACGAGAATTAAAAAAAGGAGTAAACCTGTTATCACAATCGTTAAAACGGTAAATGTTCGGTAGCCCACTAGTGACTGCATTTTATTAATCCAGCTATTCACTGCATCACCCCATCTTCTACCTTCTATCATATCAAGAATTTTCTATCATTACACCGACAATTGTAAAAGATTTATGAACTGCGTAATGCAACAACACTCATAGATTCGTAGACTAGTTGATTGAAAAGAAATGAAAGAATGTATTTGCGCATACTTTTTCTTAAAATAAGATAAATAACCTGACTCCTTACAAAATGTCAGGTTTTTTTGTATGTATGTGTTTCTGGTAATGACTGAGTGTCCGTGTCCAAGCGAATGGACAGAAAGTGTTTTCGAATGGACGGCAACTATTGCTGAATGGACAAAAATTGTGATAAATGGTCAGTCATCAGTCCTGACTGGTCAATAACCTCATGCGAGTGGACAAAAAGAAGCCACCATTCATCCAAGCTTTGATTCTAAGAAATGAATTTTCAAGCCAACCCTGCCAATCCTCAAGAGCTGAAGCGGTAGTCCTACAAGTATCTGGTTTTCATACTTTCGGACTCATGCGGAGCATGCTGTTTGCTCAAGTGTACGTTACAAAAAACGAATGTGGTTTCATGATGGCCGGCTAATGCAGATTTCGAGTCCAACGAAAGTGTAATGATAAACAATATGAAAAATTAAATCTGCCAAAAGTAAAAAAACAGCAGCCCTATTCCGGCTGCTGTTCTTCGTATGCATGAATAATTTTTGCGACGAGCGGATGACGGACAACGTCTCCTTGCTCGAGCATCTGGAAGTGGATGCCACTGACATTGTGCAAAATCTTCTCGGCAACTTTCAGTCCGGACTCTGCACCACGCGGTAAATCGATTTGCGTTTTGTCTCCAGTGATCACCATTTTCGAGCCGAAGCCCAGTCGTGTTAAAAACATTTTCATTTGAGCTTTCGTCGTATTTTGAGCCTCATCTAAAATGACAAATGCATCATCAAGTGTACGTCCACGCATATAAGCTAGAGGAGCAATTTCTATCGTTCCTCTTTCCAAAAAGCGCGTCGTTTGCTCCGTTCCCAGTACATCATGAAGTGCATCATACAAAGGACGTAAATAAGGATCTACTTTCTCTTTCAAGTCGCCTGGCAAGAACCCTAAGCTCTCCCCTGCTTCAACAGCAGGACGAGTCAAAATGATACGTTTTACATGACCGTTTTTTAACGCTTGTGTGGCAAGAACAACAGCCAGATACGTTTTTCCCGTACCAGCGGGTCCAATACAAAACACCAAATCTTTGTGACGAATCGCATGAATATATTCACGCTGACCTATTGTTTTGGCACGTATCGCTTTCCCTTTGACATTGCGGGCAATTTCTTCATCGTACAACTCCGCGTAATACTCTAAAGTCCCAGCTGTACTCATTTCTATAGCTGTACTTACGTCACGTTGATTAATATTTATTCCTTTTTTAATAACTTTTAATAGTTGTTCAATTAGTTGTTTAGCAATTGCACGTTTTTCGACATCTCCTACTAGACGAATGGCTTCGCCTCGGGTAATGACCTGTACGCCAAGTTCTTGTTCAATCAATTTCATATTGCCATCAGAAATTCCTAGCAGTAAGATGKCTTCATTTGGATCTTGAACGTGTAATTCCGTATAATGTTCTTCCTGCATTCTCAGTCTCCTTGATGTATAGGACTTTTACCTGCAATATTATCATTCATGTAATACAATACTTTCCCTTTTACTGTATCATTTGACCACGTCATGTGTAAAATTTTTTCATCCTTAATCTTTCCATTTGGAGATAACGTTGATGCTGTTCTCATTCTTAACATGGGTATAAACGCTTCTTTAATCCATTGTTCATTCACAGTTACTGACGATTTTTCTACGATGGTGTTTCGCTCAACCCTGAAAGCACTTTTGAACAATTCGATCAGCCGCTCTACGTTCTGCTCTTTTTTAAACGATTTCCATGCCGGAGATACTTGTAGTATTTTTACTTCTTCAGACACGAACTTATCATAAACAATTTTTGTTGGTAATTGAAAAGACATTTCAAGCCAATAGTCAGCAAATACTTGCCCTTCTGCACCAACAACCAAATTTTTATTCCCTTGTTTCAGAAGCCCTGTTACCAGTCTGTCTCCTTTTTTGACCGTTGCATTGATCGGTACCAAACGTTCTCCGGAGCGGAGGTCATAGTGGGTAATTACTCCTTTTCGCAAAGCTACTAGATCCGAAGGTCCCGTTTTATCCACTTGCTCTCGGATAATGACAGGTGCAGGTACAGAAGTAAGATGCATTTTTGCTCCTGTTCGCTTGATATGAATCCAGGACAGATCGTGATTGTTCGCTAATATAACTTGTCGAATCTCAGAATCAGGTACCAGTGATTTTAGGCTTTTTCTTTCGATTACATTTAATTTATGCAGCTCCTGCTCCAACTTTACTTGTCGTTCGTCGGACACATCTTCTATAGATATTTGCCATAAAAATAAAGAACAGATATATGGAACTAAAATAAATCCTAGTAATCCCGCGAGCACTGACCAATGAAAGTGAATTACCTGTGTATTATCAGGTCGCGAAAAGTGTATAGGTATCCTGAATTGCTTTCTGATTTTCCGTACCTTTGGAATGTCTTTTTCGTAAATCGTAAATGTCGTTCCCGATTTATTTGTAGATAATTTTATTATGTAAACTTTATTTACTTTTAAAGCTTGAAGAAAAGAATATGTTTGATCATGGGGCTTTATTTGACAAGTGATTTTTCGACTGCTTTCTATAGATCCCATTAGACCATATCCATTTTTCGAAGTTCCAGTTTTGTTAAATCTCGAACACTGATCGTGACTTCATCTACATTCATGGTGGAAATAATCGTTTCACCAGATTCTATAGTCAAAGCAAATCCTTGTCCCCTTAACTGACATGAATGAGGACTGAGTGACAGTAATTCAAAGGGTCCATTCACACGGATAGATTGAAAGTCGTCAATATGGATAAATGGGGTCAATTGCAAATGATTGTTTAACAATAAAAGACCTCCTTTCCATCAGCATATGCTGACAGACAGGAGGTCATGAGTTAACGTTTCGATTTTGGAGGAGCTAAAATCTCCGAAAAAACAATCGCTTGAAGCAATTCCTTTTCTGAAGACGGAACCAGTGAAATTGAATCAGAAGATGTAGTCCTGATGACTTCTTTTGACTGGTGCAAGGAAAGTCTTCCTGGACGAGCAGCGGATGTTGGTGCTGTCTTCTCTTTTTCCTTTACAGGCAATACAGTTTCATTCACATGCTTCATTTGCTGGATCACTTCAGGTTTTGGTGCTGCTTGTATTTGTCTTTTAGAGATTTGTTTTTGCACATCTCCGTATATTTCTTTCGCATAATCTTCAAGCTTTTTCATGGATTGTTGATTTGATGATTGAGGCAGAAATGGTTTTGTTTTCCCACCATCATCACTTGCATTTTTCCGTTTGAAAATTGCACTAATAACAAATGCAATAATCGCAAAAATGATTGGTTCCACTGTCGAATCCCTCCTTAAAGGGCTACTGATCCAGATTAATCTTTAGTTAGATCAGTTTTAGATTTGTCGCCACCCATTTTACTGATAGAATCGCGCATGCTTGTATCAGCTTGTAGATTTTTATAATTCATATAATCCATAACTCCGATATTTCCTTCACGTAAAGCTTCTGCCATAGCTAGAGGAATCTCTGCTTCTGCTCCTACTACTTTCGCGCGCATTTCCTGAACTTTGGCAATCATCTCTTGTTCAGTAGCTACTGCCATTGCGCGACGTTCTTCAGCCTTAGCTTGCGCAATTTTCTTGTCAGCTTCCGCTTGCTCTGTTTGTAGTTCGGCACCAATGTTTTTACCGATATCAACGTCCGCGATATCAATGGATAAGATCTCAAAAGCCGTACCAGAATCAAGACCTTTTGATAATACAGTTTGAGAAATCATATCAGGATTTTCTAGAACTCTTTTATGATTTTCACTAGAACCAATAGTTGAGATAATCCCTTCACCAACACGGGCTACAATTGTTTCTTCACCCGCACCACCAACTAGACGATCGATGTTAGCACGAACAGTAATACGTGCTTTCGCTTTCACTTCGATACCATTCATCGCAACACCGGCAATAAACGGCGTTTCAATTACTTTCGGGTTAACAGACATTTGAACGGCTTCCAGCACATCACGGCCTGCAAGGTCGATTGCTGCTGCACGTTCGAATGGCAAATCAATATTTGCTCTATGAGCGGCGATCAATGCATTTACTACTCGGTCAACATTACCACCCGCCAAATAGTGACTTTCTAGTTGATTAATTGAAACAGAAAGTCCTGCTTTATGTGCTTTAATTAACGGATTGACGATACGTGATGGAATTACTCGACGTAATCTCATCCCCACTAATGTAAATATGCTGATGCGTACACCTGCTGCTAATGCCGAGATCCACAACGCGATTGGTACAAACGTCATGAAAATAGCCAAAAGAATAAACGCGGCTATAATGGCTATGATAATGCTGATTGTGCTTCCAGTAATTCCTTCAATCATGCTTCATTCTCCCCTTCTTTGACTTCCCGGACAACTGTACGGGAGCCTTCAACTTTAATAATTTTTACAACTTTATTTGCATCCACGTAGCCACCTTCAGTGACTGCATCGATCCTTTCACCATCCAGCATAATTGTTCCAGAAGGACGAAGTGGTGTCATGCTTACAGCCATTCTGCCTAATAATTCATACCGGTTGACGTTAGAAACATAACCATGTTCAGTATCCGTGGCATCTTTCAAAATAATTTTGTTGAACACCTTGAGGTTCTTTCCAAAGAATTTCATGAGTATCACCATTCCTAAGATTGCGACAATCAATGCAATCAACACGGCAATTCCCATGTGAACTACATTGCCCCCCGCAAGAAGTATACTACCGATAATTAACGCTGCCCCTATAATACCTGCAATCGCACCAGGGAGGAATAGTTCGGCTATTATAAACCCGACTCCAATGACAAAGAGAATAATGGATTCATAACCTGCCAACCCTGCAACCATATGACCGAAAAAGAATAAACCTATCGCGGTTAAGCCCATCGTTCCAGCCACTCCGAATCCAGGTGAATATAATTCAACAACCAATCCAAGGCTTGCGATAGACAACAGAATGGGTACAATAATTGGGTTAGTAACAAATCGCGCTACTTTCTCTGCAAATGTTTCATTTACCGAAGTAACAGTGGCCTCTTTAAGTTCCAATTTCTGCAGCAATTCATCGATTGAAGCAACGGTCCCCTCTGAATAGCCTACTTTCTCAGCTTCAGTAGCTGACAGCGTAAGAAGTTTACCTTCTCCTGCTCGGTATTCTGGTAAGTCTATAGATTCATCCGCCATTGCCAAAGCGTATAATGGATCACGGTCTGAAGATTCTGCTGCCGTTTTCATCGATGTCAACCAAGCACTATTGGCTTTCTCTTCCGCAGCATTCCCTGCTCCATCTATGACTTTAGCAGCACCTATACGGCCGCTAGGCACCATGTAAATTTCATCTGCATGCAATGCTATAAAGGCACCGGCAGATAACGCATTGTGATTAATAAACGCGACCGTTTTCAATGGTGTCTCATCCATTAATTTTGCGATGTTTTCAGCAGAATCCACRAATCCACCAGGTGTATTGATGTCTAAAATCACAACATCAGCACCMGCTTCTTCAGCTTCTTCAAAAGCGCGTTGCAAAAAGGCATATAGCCCTTTTTCCACTTCATCCTTTATAGGTATCCGATAAATTTCCGATGCGTTGACGGGCAAACTAGGCAAGATTAATAGAATGGAAATGAAGAGCAGTAAATACCCACTTACGACCCGCGTCCATCTCATAACGCCCCTCCTTATCTATGTAACAATTCGGCTTTCTATAGTATGTACGGATGAACAGGATAAAAGATTCATAATGAAGAAAAAAACTTGGAAGAAGTTGCTGATTGAGTGGGAAGATGAATGTTAATGACACAATTGAATTTCGATAGGATTTGTAGTTATGGTTTTGTCTATTTTTGTTGAACCTTAGGGGTTATGTCCAGTGACCAAAGAGAAATTTCCGTCAACTCGTCGTGGTTTTCAGTCCATTCAACGAAAAGAAGGTGTAACTCACTACTAAATTCAAATCCTTAGAAAAATAAAATAAGCCGAGAAATCCGGAGATTTCTCGGCTTACATATGAAATTTCTTTAGTCATCAAGTAGTACGTGTTAAGAACGTAGGGATTATGGGAATTGACCACTTACGTTTACGCGCAGCTTCTGATTTCTTTTTACGCTTTACACTCGGTTTTTCATAAAACTCGCGTTTTCTAACCTCTTGTATTGTTCCACTTTTAGAAACAGTACGTTTGAAGCGGCGAAGAGCATCTTCAAGCGATTCGTTTTTGCGAACGACAGTTTTTGACATCTCTCTTTCCCTCCCTCCGAACACACGTCAATACATAACCTAGTGTTATGTACTCCAAAATTATATCGTATCATATCATTTTGGTCAATACGTTCTTGATAATTAATAGTCTGAGTTAGAAGTTAATCCTTGCACAATCTGTACGCCTGAGCTTGCACCAATTCGTGTAGCCCCTGCTTCGATCATTTTTTGAACATCTTCCAAGCTGCGAACGCCACCAGATGCTTTCACACCAAGGTCTGGACCTACTACTTCACGCATTAAAGCAACGTCTTCAAATGTTGCTCCACCTGTTGAGAAACCAGTAGATGTTTTAACAAAATCCGCTCCAGCATCTTTAGAAAGTTGGCTTGCTACTTTAATTTCTTCTTTAGTTAGCAAACAAGTTTCTAAAATTACTTTCACAATTGCTTTCCCTTTAGCAGCATTTACTACTGCTTCTACGTCTCGTTTTACTAAATCCATGTCTTGAGATTTCATAGCGCCGACATTTAATACCATGTCAATTTCACCAGCACCGTTATTGATTGCATCCGTAGTTTCAAATGCTTTCGTTTCAGGTGTAGATGCACCAAGTGGGAAACCGATTACTGTACAAACTTTTACAGGAGTTCCTGTTAAAAGTTCAGCAGATGTTTTTACCCAAGTAGGATTTACACAAACAGATGCAAATGTGTATTCTTTAGCTTCAGCACAAAGTTTCTCAATTTGTTCTTTTGTAGCTTCAGGTTTTAATAATGTATGATCGATCATTGACGCAATATTTG
>NZ_JBFUIO010000067.1:0-13853 GCF_056401835.1 Paenisporosarcina sp. P4_D4
CTTTCCCTCTATTATAATTGTGAAATCTAGAAACTTTTGTCGATTCTTGTCTATAACTTTAAAAACCCTCAATTTCGTGTCAGTTCCTAGGGTAATTATGAGATTCATATAGTAAAATAATTTATAATCATTAACTCTGGAGGTACCCTTTTGACACAACATGCACAACAACTTTTATCGCTACTTGAAGATTCCATAGAATTCGCCAAATTGAACAATCATTTTAAGAGATTTAATCCATTTAAGATATTATCGGTGGATCAATTTGAAATACGTCATTCAAATTTCTTGGTGTGGATGTTGAATCCTAAAGGGAATCATAATCTAGGAGATTTCTTTTTAAAAAAACTTCTAGCTAAAGCTTTCGTCCATCCAAATAATTTGGAGGATCCGAACAAACTTGCCCATCTCAATCCATTGAATTTGGTCAACCTCAATTTTCAGGATGTCATCGTCCACAAAGAACTCTTGACGTCAATTAATCAACGGATCGATATTTTGGCTGTGTCTGAAAGCAATAAAACCGTGATTCTTATTGAGAATAAATTTTGGTCAAAAGAATCTTTTAATCAATTGAAAAATTACTTAGCGTTTGTTAACGAAAAATTCGAGGGCTATACGATTGTTCCTATATATTTAACAATGTTGGAAGACCCTCCATCTGAAGACAAATATTTAATGCTTACTTATAGGAATATATTAAGTACGTTGAAGGATTATGTGGTTTTGAACGAGGCCTTTATGAATGACGAAGTGTACTCATTCATTTCTTACTACATAGAAGTATTGGCAGATCAATTGGAGGAGAACGAAGAACTAAACCAATCGGCCCTGTCCATTTATCAAGACCATAAAGATGCAGTAGACCTGCTATATACTTCCGTCAATAAAAAATCTTCCATGAAAGCAGTGAATCATCAGTTGATTTCAACTGCAACAGTGGACGAAGAGGTCTTGAAAAAACTATATATGGAAAACAAGGAAGCCATCGATTATATCGTCAAAGTCGGCAACAGCATTATGTCCGAAGCCTTCAAAGCCTTTGCAGTTTCTAAAGGAATGGAAAGTGACAACTTCACCGCTCATCACCGTCTCCCTTCGTTCGTTGAAAAAGAATGGGCAGCAGCACATAACCGTGAAGACTTACGACAAAAATGGTGGCTTGATCGAGGATTGATTGCCTGGTTTGCAAACAGCAACAACCGCCTCATGTTAAAAGTCGAAGTTGGACCACTCCATCAGGAAAAACGTGTGGAACTTTTACAAGCTCTCCAAAATGAAGGAATACTAATTCGCGACATATCCTTCGAAGACGGTAAAAAATACACTGGCATCTACACTAGCTTCCTACCTTTATCTAATTGGGAGTCAAAAGAGTCAATAAGTCAGGCCATGATGAAAATGTATGAACATGCAGAGTACCAGGAATTGAATGAGCGAATTAAACGGGCATTAAGTAATTTAGAAATCCAGAGATGAATCACATTAGAGTTAATTCCATACTAAAAACCGACTGAAGTATTTTTCAGTCGGTTTCTTAAATTAAGGAGAATCAATTGTCTTTGAGCTACATATTCTAAATATTAAATTCTAGGCTCTAAATGATAATTTGTATGAATTTTAAGCATGCCTTTCTTATTCTTAAATTGCGGCACACCATCATTCCAATTCAAATCTTCATAACCACCGTTTTCATAGTGCAAAACTTTATGATGGTGAGGGCAAACAACAATGACATTTTGATACGAATCCAGCAGCAGCTCGKATTCATCGTTTGTGGATGTTGCTGTCGAGAGTTGAATGATATGATGAACTTCGACATACTCCCGCCCATTCTCCATCCGGATGACGGGTACCCCGTCCGAATCCTCACAAAGTTGGCAACGATCTAGATATAGCTCTTTCAACAACTTCACCAACTCACGACTTCTATTCCGTTTTTCTTCAACTACTTGGGTCTTTCCAAGTGCGCTTTGAACATTCTTTAACCTTGAAAGTAAATCTTCTCGAAAATCCAATGCTATATTAGGATCGACTTCTTCTACTACAAAATCTTCAGGAGGATTGTAGATTCGTTCAAATCCCCATGACTCAATCAATTCTGTCACGGTTCGTTCGAATCTCACGCCATAGAAATAGAGTTTGGCATAGAAAATGGAATTACTCGGGATGTATATAAAATTATCTTTTATGACGTAATGATTCTCAATGAATAATATAAACTCTTCTTCTTTATCAATATCCACTATGTAATTTCGCCAGTCATATGGTTTATAGCCTTCAGGCAAGTATTCGTATAAAACCCTCTTTAACCCATAGGTATCCCATAAATAATCCGTTAAATTCATTTCTTTTTTATAAGCTTGTAGTGATAATGCGCTATAAAAAGGATCATACGAACTAATGTAAACTTCACCTGGCATCACAGCATATCTTTGAATTAGTAATGAACGGTACTTTTCCAATGTATTTGTCTGCGGAATGCGCTTGTAGGGAAGCCCGAAATGCTCAATGAAATCTTTCAAAGAGAATCCTCGGTTTTTTGCTAACATAACGATACGAGAATACTGATTTGAGCTCAAGGGAATTTTGACAGTGCCTAGCTCCTCATCATAAAACGATTTCAAGATATCAAGAATTTCATCATCTCCAATAAAACGACGGTCGATTATTCGAAGATGTTGAATTCCAAAGTGTTCTAAAAGTTTTTCATGATTAAAGCCATGTGTTTTCCCTTGTGTCAATTCTCGAATAAGGCGCATTTCATTATCGTCCATACCTCTTTCTTCATGTCCGTCTTTTAATGCACTTTCGAGTAGTTGTTTTAATCTTTCCAAATCATATGGTGGAAACACATGATATAACTGATGCTTAAGAGCCTTTTGCAAATCAACTGTCCCATCAAAGACTACTTTCATGTGTCGATTATTATTAACTAGAAATACAAATTGCTCATTCTCATTAGAATAGATTCGATACTTTGTATTGGTAGAGTCATTTGAAACTTCAAATCGATTAATCATTTCAAGGAAAATACTTTCCTCTTCCTCCGTCAAATCCTCTTCAACCCAACTGGCATTAGATTTACGTCTACGCTTCAATAGTGATCCGATTGCTTGACGACTCACTCCGAACAACTCTGCCCACTCTGTCTGCTTAACACCATAATCATTCATTAACAGTTCCATGGTTTTCACATCATAAACATTATTCCCATCAGGAACAACTATCGACCCTGCCGGGATACGATTGTAGTAAAACCCCATCGACTCAACGAATGACTCTACATTCATTCCTTTTGTACGTGACGCATAAAACAAACGTCGATATAAGACAGGATGGTCGGTACTTAACTTCAGAACAATACGATCCGGAAATGTAGCTTGGAGTTCCTCAATAAAGCTATCATAGGCTGCAATCTTTGATTCATTCGGCTTACGTACATGCGTAAAACCATTAGATGCCAACCAATCATTCAGTTTAATCCCATGTTTTTCAGCCTTTTCCTTAGCCAGTCTATACAAGTGATTATCTTTTTCATGAAGTGAAATGACCATCCTATCTGGATATAAAGTTGTTAGCCTGCCTATTATATACTCAGTCATTTTGTCATTCATCGTCTTCACTTCCTCTTTATATGTTTCAAAAATACTTATCACTTACTATAATGTTACTGGTTTGTGAGGAGAAATATAGTGGGATATATAGGAAGGTATTTTTTTGAATGAAAAAAGCAGCTGAAGATGTTGATTCAGCTACTGCTAGTTTTTTGACTGTGAAATAGTATAAAATAGAAAATCAAATTTTGCCTTTTATGTTCCCAAACTCGTCCTTTTCCGAACACGACACTACTGGAGATATTGGTTTGTCTCCCCACCGACTACTTCAATTACTTTCGAAGGCATTGTATGCATATCACGTGCTGTCACATGGGAAGTAATCGAATACGATCCACCTCTTTCAAAAGTGAAAGTTGTAGAATATTCGCCAGCTTTAAACTCAGCTGCAAGCATCTTCTTTTCCCCGGAAGTTTCATTCAGAACTTCAAACTTCACTTCATCAGCATCCGTTACGATTTCGTCATCCTGTGAAACGCGCACAGAGAATTCAATCTCATGTCCGACTTCCGCCTTCACAGGGACAGTGAGATCAACTAAAACGGGTTCGGGAACGAGTTGTTCGGTCTCTTTAACAGCAATGTTATTCCCGCATGCAGATAGAACTACAATTGCAGTTAGCAGCAGGATAAATGAATAAGTATGTTTCATGAGTCAGGCTCCTTTACGTAAAGTTTAGATGTAGCAAAGACCTTGCAATTAATTAAATTGGCAAAGAACGGTGCCAAAAGAATTTGTGTTATATTCTTATCTTTTTGTTACGCAGTCGAAAGAAACGTGATAATAAAATTAATATACAATCACAAATTCTACTCCCACATTGTCGCTATTCCATATTTCTCCGTATTACTTCACCTTAAAATAACCTGTTAACATCTTTAAATAATTCATCCGTACTATCCCCTTGAATAAAGCTGTAGGTACCTACAATTTCCCCATTTTGATCAACTAAAAAGAAGTCGGATCCATGAATGACCTGATTTGATGACTCCGGTTTCTGGACAAGCGTTTGGAACTCCTCACGTGCAAATGTTTCAATTTCTTCTTGAGAATAGCCTGTGAGCATATTCCAATTCGAATCGTCGTCTGTAAAATTCTTTAAATAGGTGTTCAGTTTTTGAGGAGTATCTACTGTTGGATCCACGCTGAACGAAACGAATTCAACATTTATTTCTTCTTCTCTGAATTTCTCTTGCAATGTTGCCATACTCGCTGTCATTGGCGGACAGATAGTATCACAACTAGTAAAGATGAAATCCGCAATCCAAACTTTACCTTTTAACTCTTCCGTTCCGAATTCCTCTTCATTTTGGTTCGCAAATGCAAATGATTCCATTTGAAATGTTTTTTGGGGATTGCAACCAGTAAGCATTACTAGTGCAAGCGCAATAATCAAGTATCTATTTTTATTCATACTTTACCTCCAATCAAGTCATCTTTTATATGTAGTTTAATGGTAAATGATAGTTGTGAAATTTATGTGAGGTTAGACATATGGAATATGGTGTTTTTATGCATGATATCGATATTATGCTATCCTTTGTGATGTCATAGATTTGGATGAGTGGTCTATTCCATTCTTGCTACACTAAAACAAATAAAAGMATCGAAAAATCAATCTCTGTGATTTTTCGATGCTTTTTCCTTATGTGTTAATTTGTTGAGGAAGTAGTTTTTTGTTTCTTGATGAGATACATAATTCCCTCAATGCATACAACGAAGATTAACGAAATACCAAACAGTGGCATAATGATTCCTAACACAATCATTAATGCTATAAAGCCGATAGGCACACCGCTTGCAACCCTCGGTGGTGCAGAGAATTGACCTGCTTTTTTACGAGATAGCCATGTTTTAAAGCCCCAGATGATAACAAATATGAAGGCTAGACATACGACTAAATTAATCAATTTGTTTGGCCAGCCAAATAAATGCCCTTCATGCAATGGAATTCCCCATGTAAACCACTTTGCTAAGATGCCATAATCATCATAGTTAACTTCTGAAATGAGTTTTCCGCTATACTGATCAAAATACGTAGTCATTTCATCATTTGGGTGTACATCCAAACCAGTGACTCCTGTATTACTCCCTTTTGATACCGTGAATACACCATCTTCACTCATTGGATAAACGATGGAATACGGTTTGGAGATATGCGCTTCTTCAACCTTTTGCATGAGTTGTTGCACACTTACCTTCATATTGCTTTCATCGGTCATTCCAGCCCCATCTGACATGTTACTATGATGAGCGTGAGCATCGTTTGATGTAGGAGCTTCATTTTTACGGGTAGCCCAAGGAACTTCACTCAGATCAGAAGTAGGTGGCTGCTGTTTTAAGGTAGGAATGCCGATTGACGGATTTTCCTGAGCAGCAGAATAAATGAAATTTCCCATAAATGCTGACCAAGGTAACCCTGTAAAGATAATTACAATCATTGGAATGACAATCACTGACCCAAGCAATGCGTGCCATTTTTTATTTATTTGCCTATTCGTCGGATTTTGTTTTTTCTTCAATGCCTTCCCTTTAATTGTCATGTAAACACCTGAAAGTAGAAGGAATATAGCCCAACATGCTGCCAATTCTACTAAATAGTTAACGAACGTCCCACCAACCAATAGAGAACTATGAATGTTACGCATAATATTCGAGAATGTTTTTTCAGCATTTTGACTGCCCACGATTTGGTAGTTGTCATCTAAAAACACATATTTCTGCTCGCCATTTTCATTCGACATTGTTAAACGCGTGTTATAAGAACCATCTAAAACAATAACTTTCGATACAGAAAATCCTTTATGTAGATTTTCAGCATTGGAAATCCCTTGGTCAATTGTTAATTCTTCTGTTTTCTCACTTGTGCCAAAGAAGAAATCATCATACAGCTGATTTTCAACATTGATATAGAATAAATAGCCAATACCACTAAGTGTTAATGTAAGCAATAAGGGTGTAATAAATAATGCCGCATAAAAATGCCATCGCCAAAAACGATTATAATTTCCTTTTTTCACTTTATCTTATCCTCCAATTTTGTAGAAAATGAGCAACATCATTAGTTTATTGGATAAAAGTGAAGTTTGAGTGAAATATGGGACCAATAAGTAACATTCAAGAAAATGACCTTAGAATTCCAATTCCAAGGTCATTTTGATTTTCATGAAATTCTGCCTATATCAGGATGATGTGAGCACAGGTAATACAATAACTACGGATGTTCCAAGTCTTGAATCACTTTCTATCGAAAACAATCCATCATGCAATCTGACAATTTCTTTGACAATGGAAAGACCAAGACCTGTCCCTCCGGTGGATCTACTTCGTGCCTTGTCGGTTCTGAAAAAACGTTCTCCGACATGTTGGAGGTCTTTAGTGGATATTTCGGTCCCTTGATTAGTAATTTTAAAACGAAGTATTTCCTTTTCTTCCGTCAGAATTACTGAGATAATTCCATACTCATGTGAATACTTAATTGCATTATCTAGCAGATTATAAAAGATTTGCTGTATTCTCTTGGGATCTCCATTGCCAATCACATCTTCCTGAATATCCATTTTTAACTGTATGTTTTTTTCATTCATGTGAATTTTAAATAAATCAAGCGTATCAAAAAGTAACTGCGCCATTGCAATTGGTTCCTTATTAAGTAGATACATGTTTTCTTGAAGATGATCGAGGTCTACTAAATCATGTATCAATTTAATTAAACGACCTGTTTCTTTTTCGATAGTCAACAAATAATGCTGAGCTTCTTCTGGTGAGGAAAAGATTTGCTCCTTCAACACTTGCGTGTAACCGCCAATATACGTTAAAGGGGTGCGTAATTCATGTACAACATTTGATAAAAAATCCTTTTTTCGAACTTCTTGTTCTTCAAGAGATGAACTCATCCGATTAAATGCATTTGCGAGCTTTCCAATTTCATCGTCATGTAGAAAATTTAGACGATATGAATAATTTCCATTGGAAACCTCTAGTGCAAGTTTCTGAATATCTGTAAGTGGCTGAAATAGAGAGTGATGAATACGATTCACCGCAATAAATAGAACAATGAAAAATAAACTCCCTACAAGTATTAGGATGGGGATACTTCCTTGAAAAACTTCTTGCAAATCTGCCAAGGGTACATAAATATAAATAAAGCCGATTAGTTTCTTCTCCGCAAGTATAGGAAATACCGCCCCGACAATCTCTCGATTTAATTCCTCAACATATCCATCCTTGATGACATAACTGCCCTGTTGCAGTAGTTCTTTATCTTCTTCATTGACCAAAGCTTCATAATTGAGCTTATATGGAAAGTACGTGGATAGTTCTTCTAAATCATCCACTACAATTACCTCATACTCGGAGACAATATTGTACCATTGGATTTTTTCAATGATTTCGTCACTTAATGAGCCATAGTGATAGTGGGCAGCGGTTCGTTCTCCTTGATAGATAACTGATTCTTTCACGCTGGTAATATATAAATCCTTGTATAAGAAATGAAGGAAGAAAAACGAAAAGAGAAGGACAAAAACGATACACAAACTAATAAGCAATAATACTTTCTGACTTAATGTCATTGCTATTTTTCTCAATCACTTACCTCAAACTTATACCCTACACTCCAAATGGTCTGTATGAGTTTGGCCTCTTCCTTTAACTTCAATCGCAAAGTTTTAATGTGCGTATCTACCGTCCTGCCGGTCCCTTGATAGTCTTCTTCCCAAATAGCTTGTAATAGCTGTTCTCTTTTAAAGACTTTCCCTCTGTTTTTAGCAAGCATGAATAACAAATCAAATTCTTTTAGTGTCAATGAGAGCTCTCGATCGTTGACATATGCCTTAAATCCCAAAGAATCAAGAACCAGCGGCCCAATCTTTAATGAATTGTTGTTTTGAGTAGCATATGTTGATCTTCTTAATACGGATTCAATACGAGCCAACAGTTCTTCTCCATGGAAGGGTTTGACGATGTAGTCATCACCTCCAAGTTTCAGACCGTGAACCTTGTCCCATTCCTCCCCTTTAGCAGACAAGAAGATTAGAGGAATATCGAATTTTTTCTTCAACTCCATCGCAAACGTGAAGCCGTCCATATACGGCATCATTATGTCCACCAGAATAAGGTCAGGTGCTTTTTTTGATATTTTAGTAAAGGCATCCATCCCGTTAGATGCCTCTGAAATACTATAACCTTCTCTTTTAAGGAACGTCTTAATCAAGGATCTCATTGTTTCTTCATCATCAATTACCATGATAGTTAGTCTATTCACTGCGAGCCCCCCTATAATTCTTTACTCTAGTAACATATTATCCATGTTATCCAAAAAGTGTGAAGTTATTATGAGCTTTTTAGAGCTGCACTTAATATGAAAAGAAAAAGCTTGTTCTTTGAATTAGCTACAGAAAGAATATTTCTGTATAGATTATTATAAAGGCATGACAGTCAAAAACTTTACATTTTCGTGTAAATTGACAAATGTATACTAAATCCGAAAGCATTAAGTTTCTCAATGCTTTCGGGTTCAAGCCTTAAAGAGGAATTGCCGGAACCGCCGACAACTGTGACATCGCCTTCTTTTATATTTCTTTGCATGCTGTTCGAAATGATGAGATTATCGGCTATCGTGTATACGAAAAAGATAGCCGAACAGGGGAAATGAAGAAAGTAAAAACGGTTTCTCTTTTTGATCTCAAAAAGTGGAAATCCGGTCCGGGGTATGCTTACTCGTGGGGAAGATGACTGGTTCTTACCTATTCAAGCGATTGATACAGCTAAATGTTTTCATCGTTACCTGGCGGACAAATCATACCGTATGAATATCGATTTCAGTGATAAGCAAGGCAAGGAATTGGAAGTGTACAATTAACGCAAAGTAGCATCACTCATTCAAGGGATGCCGATGACAAAGTGGGGTGGTCTGAGTAAAAATTTAATCACCCTTTGAGAACCAATTATTTAAACTAGACTTCGATATCGCACCTGAAGTTCGCTTCATTGTCTATGAATGGACTCGGCAGATTTGCGAGTATCGTTTGCATACTTATTTTAGAGAAAAAAGCCGTATCAATAGTCGAATCCAACTGAAAAACCACTTCATCATTCATCTGATGAAGTGGTCTTTAATGTTGCATTTGCACGAAGGTTTTAGAGTTAAATGAACTAGCAAACCGTTACAGGATTACATATTAACAAAGAGCCAAATAAACAAAACTGTTACACTGATGATTTTCTTTCCTCCTTATAACAAAGAGGACATCTGCTGTTGTTACTGCTGTTTACACGGTTATTAGGGGTCGTTTCCCACTCATGTCCCTTTTCACATAGCCACCAGACTTTTTTACCATAGTTCAAGGCTACTTCATTCGGATTTAAAGCTCCATTCTTTGTGGGATGCCACTGTTTACCCATTTCAGGTGCTAAACCCATAAGTGAATTAGTTTCATTTATTTTCCTATTCAAACAGTAAGGACATTTTCTTCCATTGGCACGATTGGCAATCGTTGCTTCCCATTCATGTTTGTCATTTTTTTCGCACTTCCACCAAACTTTCAGATGGGAAAATGGAGATACTTGGTTTGGCAAAAGTGCATTATTCTTAGTTGGGTGCCATTCTTCAGATACTAGGGGAAATAGCATTTCGAGATTTCGTTCATTTTCATTCATCTGTTTAAGAATTTCTCCACGATCTCTGTTCGAGTCAACATCCACACTAGCTACATCCAAGGAATACTTTTCATTTATGTAGGTAAGGATTTCATCAATGCAATTATCTAACCCTTTTTTATGGTTGTAATCATGTTCGATTACGAAGGAATCACTGTTCTCGATGATCGGCAATTTCCTGTCACCCACAAACTGGCGAACCCTAATGAGTTGAATGTTATTATCCTTCATCAAGGCATTTTTTTTCTCATCTCTCTCTAATTCATTCATATGATGGTATCCATCATATTCGATTGCGAGACTCAGTGAATCAACAAAAATATCAGCTTCCGCATTATTAGCCAGAAAGTCTAATTTTTTCCGGTTTTCTGTCTCTGGAAAGAGTTTCTTCATATAAAAAAAGATTGCCTGTTCAGGGAAGGAAGTCTGGGAGTTTCTCGAACAGTCAGGGCAACCTCTTCCGTCATGGCGACTTGAAATAGCCGCCTCCCATTCGTGGCCTTTTAAACAACGCCACCATACTTTTTCGCTCGAGAATGGTTTGAAGTCATTGGGGATTTTTTCTCCATTCTTCTCACTATTCCATTCTTCGCAAAGTTGTGGATTTGCGGCTAGTAGAGAGGTTTCATCTGTTGCCATATGTCCAGAACAATAAGGACAGCCTTTTCCTTTTGTACGATTAAAAATATAGGCTTCCCACTCGTGATTATTCTCACAAAGAAACCACGCTTTTTGATGCGTATTTGGCATAAAGTCAAAAGCCGATTTTCCCATGTTTCTTTCTGGGTGCCATTCTTGTAAAAGCTGCGGATATAAGGATCCGAAAGACTTCTCCCTACTCACTCTTTGACCAGAACAGTAAGGACAATTCGTTTTCTTTCTATCACAAATAGCGGCTTCCCATTCATGCCCCTCAGCACATTTCCACCATACTTTTTTGTTCGACCCCTCTGTATAGGTATCTGGACCTCGTTCCCCATTTTTTTCAAAATTCCATTCGTTCACAAGCTTTGGGTTTAAAAAAGCAATCGTTTTTTCAAATGGTGGCCTATAACTTTTTTTACCTTCCACAAACTTTTCTTTCGCACAAGTTGGACAGCCAGATTTATTTCCCGTTCTAGAATAAACATATGTATTCCATTCATGTTTTTTTGAACAAATCCACCAAACCTTCTTACCTGAACCAGGAGTTACATGTTCAGGTTTTAAAGCATCGTTCTTTTCTGTGTTCCATTCTTTTGCTAGATGGGGGTGGGTAATTGATAGGTTATTTGTTGGTATTTTATTAGACATTTTCAACACTCCTGATTATCTACGTTAAAAAAGCACAAATTCTATCATAACGTATTTAATCGCAACTTTGGATTGAAAGTAATGGAAATGTAGATATAGTGATATAAAATATCAGAGTAGCAGAAATTGTATCTTGACTGGTTCTTTTTATAGAGCAAGTGTTCCTTCTTTCGTCACCAAGACCGATACTCGTGAATAAAGGTTCTTGGGGAGCGATAGATGCACTCGTAAATTTCCAGTACGAAAAAGAGGGACGATTAAGTGACATGGTCACTTCAATCGTCCCTCTTTCATACACTCGGTACTGGTGCAGCCAGGCGCTACCATAGCCAGGAAGAAACTCTTACCTTTTCTTAGAAGTTTACTCAACTGCTCATTCGACTAAACGTTTTTAACTTTTGCAAATAAAAATTTTCTGCTTCTTCCCGGTTCCCAATCAAATAATCTTCCTGTGTAATGCGTCGTGCCGATAAAATGCCCTTTGCTTTTACTCCTGGCATGTGTTGGGCATCTGTTATGACATCCAATAAGGTGAAATCTGCAGGCTTGATTAAGTGTCGTGCTACGCTTACTTCTTTCCGTAAGCCCACGTGGCCGTATCTCATAATGACTTTCCAGTAGGACCATTCCATCGTTCTCCACTCCCTTTCCCATCGGTAATGTGAAACGCTTTAGCTTCGCTTAATACTAATTGAATATTCAGTCTTATCATTAAAGGATATTCTAATACCCCTCCTAGAAGAACCTTATTAGGGGAAATCACTGATTTTGGGTTTTCAGAGGAGCTCGTTTCTTTGTCAGAAAGTGAAGAGCAGCTGAAATTGCATCTTCAGCTGCTTCTTTTTTGTATATTGAGTGACCATTCTTTCGTAATCCAAAAGTGCTGTCTTCAGTTAGAAAGGGCTTTACGAATGCGCATAGCCGCATTCTTTTTCTAAATATGATTGAATTTCTTTTTTACTCTTCAATGTAATTACTTTCTTGGCCGGACCTATTGCTTGGAAGCTTTGAAGACGCTCGTCCATATTTCGCTTTCGTGGATAGTAAGTCGTGAGGATAAACTTAATGAATGCCCATTCGAGTTTGTCCTTACACCCCTCCCCCAAATCCTGCCGGGTTTTCCCCAGGTTCATCAGAGAACGCTTCACGACCCGGTAGAGACACACGTGAAGTGGAAGTTCCAAATAGATAATGGTATCGGCATGTGCTGCTCTAATGTCGAATGTATTGCTGTAATTCCCTTCCATGATCCATTGATCTTGAGTAACGATTTCCTGTTGGGCTTTTGAAAATTCCTCTAAAGACACTTCCACCCAGTTAGGCTTCCAAAATAGCGTATCTAAATGATAAACGGGGAGGTTCCAGGCTTCCCCTAATCTCCGGGCAAATGTTGACTTCCCTGCTCCTGCTGAAATACCAATTACCATTATTTTTTTCATTCATTGTAGCCCCTTTTTGTCCTGACTAGCGATCGATACGCTTTAATTCCATTCATCCTTTAAATTCTTTTTACTCCTCTTTTGATTTAACCAAACCAATCGCCATAAGCCAATAATTTCCTAAAAAAAGAGCTGTGCGAAATGTTCCTTCGCTCAGCTCGTTCCTTATTAGGGTAATGGTTTCGCTTCTACGTTAACTGAACTGACTAAATAGATATTTAATGCCTTGTTGTAATGTCCCGAATGTTTTTGTGTCTTTATCGAATTTGATGAACCATCGATTGTTTTCATTAAATGATCGATCACCTCCGACTCCATGTCCGTCATTTGAAGAATCATTATTTACTGATTGATATCTGTTTTGAAATAGGTTAATATGAAATCAACTTCACATGAAGTTAACTTCACTTCAGGAGAATAAGTTGGTTAGGAGAGGTATATTTGAAAAATCTATTCATACAGCGTTTTGTAGTCTCAACCTTGGTAATCATATTGGGAATCATTCAAATAATTTTCGATACATCAATAGGATTTAATTTTGGCTATATCATAGTATTCTTAGGTGGAATAATTTTGTTGTACTCAACAATTTCTTACATTAAATCCCGAAAGAATACATCACTAGAAAAGGAATTAGCAAAGGAATATGACGAAAGAGATGCTTTAATTGATGGAAAAGTTGCTCGCTTTTCCTTGTATATTCTGATATCCGAAATTTTTATTCTTATGTTTTTAACTAATTTTGTGGTAATCCCAACAAATACTGCATTATTTGTTGTCTTAATTTCTTTAATAATTATTGAAAAGGGGTCTAGAAAGTATTACAATCATTTTCTTTAATCAG
>NZ_JBFUIO010000068.1:0-13801 GCF_056401835.1 Paenisporosarcina sp. P4_D4
AAGTAACAACAGTCATCATGGAACGTATCCAAAAATTATTGGATGAAAACAAAGTATAATAAATGTAATTTTTGTTTTGAAAAAGTGAAAATTTTTGTTTTTATTAAAGAATTCGCATAAAATAAAGATTGGAACGTTGTGAAGGAGGATGCTATATGTCTGAGGAAATGAACTTGCAGGAAAACCAGGATTTCCGTGAAGGAAGTTTTGTGAAAGGTACGGTTGCCCAAGTTGAAGAAAAGGCAGTAACTGTCACAATTGAGGGTGCACCGTTTGATGGAATAATCCCGATTAGTGAACTGTCAAGCTTGCACATTGAAAAAGCTTCTGACGTCGTTTCAATTGGAGATGAATTGCAACTAATTATTACAAAAGTAGAAGATGACAATTTTGTGTTATCAAAACGTAAAGTTGATGCKGCTGAAGCTTGGGATTCTTTGGAACAAAAATTCGTCAGTGGGGAAATTATCGAAGCTGAAGTAAAAGACGTAGTAAAAGGTGGACTAGTTGTTGATCTTGGATTACGTGGATTTGTTCCCGCTTCACTGGTCGAAGATCACTTTGTGGAATCATTTGACGATTACAAAGGCAAAGTGCTGACATTCAAGATCGTTGAAATGGAAAAAGAAAAAAATCGTTTGATTTTATCCCATCGTGCAGTGGTGGAAGAACAAAAACAATCGAATAAAAAAAGTGTACTCGATCATATTCATCCAGGTGATGAGCTAACTGGTACCGTTCAAAGAATTGCTGCTTTTGGAGCGTTTGTTGATCTTGGTGGTGTCGATGGACTTGTTCATATTTCACAATTATCCCATGAACATGTTGAGCAAGTTTCTGACGTTATCCAGGAAGGCCAGGAAGTAAAAGTCAAAGTTCTTTCTGTTGACCGGGACAGTGAGCGCATTTCTTTATCCATTAAAGATACACTTCCTGGACCTTGGGAAGGCATCGAAGATAAGGCGCCAAGAGGGTCTGTTCATACAGGGACTGTAAAAAGACTAGTTTCATATGGTGCTTTTGTTGAAGTATTCCCTGGAATAGAAGGATTGGTTCATATTTCTCAAATTGCCCATTCACATATCGGCACTCCTCATGAAGTGTTAAAAGAGGGCCAAGAAGTGCAAGTGAAAGTATTGGACGTAAACAAACAAGATAAACGATTGTCACTAAGCATTAAAGATTTGTTGGAGAAGGAAGATGGTTATTCAGGCACTGATTATGAAATGCCTGAAGAAGCTAAAGGTTTCTCGATCAGTGATGTTATTGGTGATAAATTAAAAAACTTTAAATAACGGAGTAATCTTATGACTAGAGCTGAACGAAAATTGGACCATATAAAGCATGCGTTGTCTACAGGACAATCAAGAGAGACATGGTTAGATGATGTTCGTTTTGTTCATCAAGCACTGCCTGACAGTAATTGGGACAGTGTGTCATTGCAGACTCAACTGGGCGAACTTGTTTTTGGTTCGCCTTTTTTTATTAATGCAATGACCGGTGGCGGAGGAGCTAAAACGGCTGAGTTAAATAGCCAACTATCCCGTATCTCCAAAGAAATGAATATTCCCATGGCCGTTGGATCTCAAATGGCGGCTCTTAAAAATCCCGAAGAAATAGCTACATACTCGACTGTGAGAAAAGAGAATCCGAATGGTGTGATACTTGCCAATTTGGGTAGTGAGGCTACCGTGGACCAAGCAAAACGAGCAGTCGATATGTTGGAGGCCAATGCAATACAGATTCATTTGAATGTTATCCAGGAATTGACAATGCCTGAAGGAGATCGAGATTTCAAAGGAGCTTTATCCAGGATTGAATCAATTGTAAATGAATTGACAGTGCCGGTAATTGTTAAAGAAACTGGTTTTGGCATTTCAAGGGAAACTGCGATTAAACTTCAGGAAATTAATGTAGCTGCGATTGATGTAGGTGGATTTGGCGGAACGAACTTTGCGGCAATTGAAAATGAGCGTAGACAAAGGAAACTGTCCTATTTCAATGAATGGGGTATTCCTACTGCTGCTGCTTTGATAGAAACCTCTTCAGTAACGTCCTCAATGCTACCCGTGATTGCATCGGGAGGTGTCCAGCACGCTCTCGATGTCGTGAAGTGTTTAGCACTGGGAGCTTCTTCGGTTGGCCTTGCCGGCGTCTTATTAAAGAAGTTGGTTGAGGATGGGGAAGAAGCAACCATTCAAGAAATTAAGCAAATGAATGAAGATTTAACGATGTTGATGGTTTCTCTTGGGGCTGAATCTATTCAGGAGTTACAACAATCTCCTTTAATCATATCAGGTGATTTATATCACTATCTCACTCTCCGAGGAATAGATACTCATACATATGCCAATCGAAAATAATAAAGAGATGCAGACATTCTCCACTGTCTGCATCTCTTTTATTTTTGTTGGATATATTAAATGTACAAAAGCATAAAAATTGGAATACTGCGCCCATTGCCGTTCGAACAATGTTTTTCACCATGAAACGTCGAAGTCCGACTAACTTGGACTTTTCAACATTCCATAAAGTCGAGCTATCATGGCGTTTTACACTTTACGTGCACTGATATTTTCTTGAAATAGTCCGGATATCAGTATACGAAATATACTTGCTTTCACCATTGGGGTGCAACCTGTGTTTTTCTCATGTATAATACTTTAGAGAAGAAGTTGGAAGGATGAATTATATATGTCTAAACCGGTAGTAGCTATCGTAGGCCGGCCGAATGTCGGAAAGTCCACAATCTTTAACAGGATTGTAGGGGAACGTATATCAATCGTAGAGGATATCCCAGGAATCACACGCGATCGTTTATACAGCTCGGCAGATTGGCTGACTCATGAATTCAATTTAATCGATACAGGCGGTATCGAAATTGGGGACGAGCCATTTTTGGAACAAATCCGTCAGCAAGCAGAAATCGCGATCCAGGAAGCAGATGTCATCATCTTCCTTACCAATGGTCGTGAAGGTGTAACTGCTGCTGATGAACAAGTGGCGAAAATATTGTATAAAACAAAAAAACCAGTCGTGCTGGCAATCAATAAAATAGATAATCCAGACATGCGGTCCATGATTTATGATTTCTATTCACTTGGATTCGGTGAACCATTCCCGATCTCTGGTTCCCATGGTCTTGGATTAGGGGATCTGCTCGATGAAGTGGCGAAAAACTTCCCTGAACAGGATGAAGAAGAATATCCAGAGAATGTCATCAAATTCTCACTCATCGGTCGTCCGAATGTAGGGAAGTCTTCTTTAGTGAACAGCTTCCTTGGGGATGAACGAGTCATCGTAAGCGAAATCGCAGGTACTACACGCGACGCAATCGATACTCAATATGAATATGAAGACCAGCCATATGTCATCATCGATACAGCTGGTATGCGTAAAAAAGGGAAAGTTTACGAAACGACTGAGAAATACAGTGTGCTTCGTGCTCTTCGTGCAATTGAACGTTCCGACGTTGTTTTAGTCGTATTAAACGCTGAAGAAGGTATTCAGGAACAAGATAAAAAAATTGCCGGCTACGCACACGAAGCGGGTAAAGCAGTCATTATCGTCGTAAATAAATGGGATGCTGTTGAAAAAGATGAGAAAACGATGAACAAAACAACAAAAATGATTCGTGAACATTTCTTATTCCTCGATTATGCACCAATCATTTTCGTATCCGCAAAAACTAATCAGCGTGTGCATTCAATTTTACCAATTATCAACCGTGTCAGTGAAAACCATGCAATGCGTGTTACTTCTAGTGTCTTGAACGAAGTAATTGAGGATTCAGTTGCGCGTAACCCTGCACCGACAGACAAAGGCCGTCGTCTGCGTATTTATTACGCTACACAAGTTGCGATCAAGCCACCGACATTTGTCGTATTTGTGAACGAACCAGAAATCATGCATTTCTCATATGAACGCTTCCTTGAAAATAGAATTCGTGAATCTTTCGATTTTGAAGGGACACCAATTCGTCTTATTACACGCGCTAGAACGTAATTTGTTTCAGTAGGAGAGTTGCTAACATGGAAAAAGTAGTCGTTTTAGGTGCCGGAAGCTGGGGGACAGCGTTAAGTATTGTTCTTGCAGAAAACGGTCATGATTGTTTGCTATGGTCGCACCGTGAAGATCAGGCAAACGAAATCAATCAGCAACATACAAATGAAAAGTATCTACCTGGAACTGTATTACCAGATTCGTTGATAGCTACTTCATCCCTAGAAGAAGCAGCCAGACATGGGAAAATAGTGGTCATGGCTGTTCCGACGAAAGGCATTCGTGAAGTATGCCGCAATATCAAAGAGTGGATACAGGAACCTATTCTTTTTGTTCACGTGTCAAAAGGTATTGAACCAGACTCATTAAAACGTATTTCTGAAGTGATGAGGGAAGAATTGCCCGCTCACTTGATAGAAGAAATTGTAGTTCTATCGGGTCCGAGTCATGCCGAAGAAGTAGTTTTGAAACACCCGACTACCGTGACAGCAGCGTGCGAAAATATTCAATATGCTGAAAAAGTACAGGATTTGTTAATGCATGGATACTTCCGCGTATATACCAATTCTGATGTCATTGGAGTAGAAATGGGCGGTGCATTGAAAAATATCATTGCACTGGCTGCAGGAATAACTGATGGATTGGGATACGGTGATAATGCCAAGGCTGCTCTAATAACAAGAGGACTTGCTGAAATTGCCCGCTTAGGAACAAAAATGGGTGCCAATCCCTTAACGTTCTCAGGCTTAACAGGCATTGGGGACTTAATTGTGACCTGTACAAGCGTTCATTCTCGAAATTGGCGGGCTGGCAGCATGCTGGGTAAAGGGATGAACCTGGATGAAGTGTTGGAGCAAATGGGAATGGTTGTTGAAGGTGTACGCACCACAAAAGCTGCATACCAGTTGTCGAAATTCCATGATGTTCCCATGCCGATCACCAGTGCTCTTTATGCCGTGTTATTTGAACAAGTAGATCCAAAATCAGCAGTTGATCAGTTGATGGATCGCGTGAAGAAACATGAAATGGAAGATTTATACGAGTATCTATAAATCGTCACAAAACAAGGGGTAGAGCGTCTGTACCTCTTGTTTTTTCGTGTTATACTTATTCGTTGAGAGATAGTGAAAGGTGGTTAATTTTATGTCATCACTAGACAAAATGTGGATTTCGTTTGCTGCAATGGGCTTCATGATGATTTCTATGTGCTTAATTTATGTCAGTCGAAATAAAATCAATAATCGTGTTATTAAATTTCTATTTGCACTTGTTTCATATGTACTTCTAATCATTGGATTCTTATGTATGATATATATAGTATTTAGCGGTCCAACAGGGGGTTCGTAAGAAAATCATGAAGAAAATATCACAATTAAGTCTATTAATCCTCATTGCAATATTGTTGTCGGGATGTATGTATCCCGAATCGGAACGGGTAGAAAATCAAAGACCCAATGAAGAGCAATTGGCTTCAGTACAAGCCGCTGTAGAACAGTTCCAAGAGACTACAGGTGGTTTATTGCCTATTAAAACAAGGGATCAAGATGTTGATCAATACATTAAATATCCGATTGATTTCGAAAAGATTGTTCCGGCTTATTTAAGTGAAATTCCTCCAAATGCGTACGAAAATGGTGGTTTGTTTCAATATGTCATCATGGATGTCGAAGAAAATCCAACGGTCAAATTGGTTGATTTACGTTCTGCTGAAAAAATAAGAGAATTAAATATTAAACTTGGCGCAAATGGGTATGGGCCTATAGCGGAACAAGTCGCGGAAAATGTATATAAACTGGATTACAAAATCATGGGTTACAAAGAGGAACAAACAGTACCTAGTCCATATTCAAACGTAAATCTCCCATTAGTTGCAACGGGAGATGGGTCTATTTATATCGATTACTCGATTGAGTTAAATCGCATCCTCCAAGAAGATAAACCAGATGTCAAACCTGGTGAAGATATTCGTTATCTATTGGTAGACAAATACCCTGTTTTGCCAGCTTACTCGCTACCATACACTGTCAATGAAAAGAATGAACCAGAATTTCTACAAAAGGAAGTTAAATAGGTCCGCTAAAAATAGCTATCAGATCTCTTCGTTGGCTTGTTTCTTGCTCCTCACGTATTGAGAACATACGCTGCGGTGCTCAAAAACTACGCCGCATTGACCTCCTCGGCTATTTTTATGCTACTTATTGAACTAGAATTTAAAGAAATAAAGAGAAACGTTTCGTGCATATGCATGAAACGTTTTTTTTGTGCATACGATAAAGTGCGTAGGAAAGGGGGCAACGATATGGCTGAAGAGCTTTATCAACAAATAGCCGAACGGACAAATGGAGATGTATACATTGGTGTTGTTGGACCGGTACGAGTAGGAAAATCTACTTTTGTAAAGCGGGTAATGGAAAGTTTAGTAATTCCGAATATGACGGATGAAGTGGACCGAATCCGTGCACAAGATGAACTACCTCAGAGCTCTCCTGGTGCAGTAATTATGACAGCTGAACCGAAATTTGTGCCAGCTCATGGTACTAGCATTCAAGTGGGTGACGACGCATTCCGATTCCATATTCGCCTGGCGGATTGTGTAGGATATATTATTGAGGGTGTAAAAGGCCATGAAGATGAGAACGGTCCGAAGTACGTTCACACCCCATGGCATCATGAACCAATCCCGTTCCAGGAAGCTGCAAGAATCGGCACAGATAAAGTTATCCGTGACCATTCTACAATTGGGATTGTAATGACAACAGACGGTTCGGTTAACGACATTCCGAGAGCAGCAGTCGAGGGTGTTGAAGAAGAAATTATCGGTCAGTTAAAAGAGATTGGAAAACCTTTTGTAGTTGTTCTGAATACCCGATTCCCGGCTCATGATCAAACTCATGCATTGCGCCAGGAATTATGTGACAAATACAACGTGCCGGTCATTGCGACAGCTGTGGATCAAATGACAGTCCAAGAGATTCAATGGGTATTGAAAGAAGCGCTGTATGAGTTTCCAGTGACAACATTTGAACTTTTGAAACCGGAATGGATGGATGTATTGGAAAGTGATCATCCACTTAAACAATCGATTCAAAATTCTTTGGATTCTTGGTCTCAACAAGTTGCAAAAATCAGAGATGTGAAAGATCTGGCTACATTTTTATCTGAAGAACCTCACGTTGCAAACGCTGAAGTCATTGAAGTGAATGCAGGTAAAGGAAAAGCATCCATTCAAATCGATTTAACAGATGATGCGTTTCAATCGGTATATCAGGACTTCCTGGAAGAACCGATTGTCTCGAAAAAAGATTGGCTTTTATACGTAAAAGAAGCATCATATGCAAAAAAATCATATTTAAGGTTCCACGAAGCCATTGAAATGGCAAAAGAAAGTGGTTATGGTGTGACTCTACCGACAATGGAAGATTTCACGCCTTCAGCACCAGAGTTAATTAAAGAAAATAATTTCTTTGGTGTCCGGATGAAAGCAAAAGCACCTTCACTACACATTATCCGTGTAGATATGGATGCAGAGTTCTCACCATTGATTGGCTCGGAATTCCATAGTCAACAGTTATTAAAAGATTTAAAAGATGCCTACCTGCACAACCGTGATGCCTTATGGCAAACATCTTTATTCGGTACTCCACTTCACGAAATGCTGAAGGAAAGCATGAAATTCAAAACAGAAGCTGTTCCAACTCATGCGAAGAGACGCATGCGTGAGACGATTGAACGAATGGTAAACGAAGGCGATCGCGGGAGCGTCACCTTTATTCTATAAAAAAGAACGGGGCATCGCATTTTACTATGCGAAAAGTCCCGTTCTTTTTTGTTATGAGGGCATTTTCTGCATGAAGTTGGAAATTGTGGTGGAAATATTGTTGCGTAGGCTTTTTGGTTATGATACTCTTTTTACATGATTGAGGTTCCATCCCCTTTGAGAGGAGGTGAATGGTGTGAATAAAACAGAATTAGTGAACTCTGTAGCTGAAGCTGCAGATCTTTCGAAAAAAGATGCTTCTAAAGCAGTTGATGCGTTATTTGATACAATTCAAGATGTTCTTGCAAAGGGTGAAAAAATCCAGCTAATTGGTTTTGGTAACTTTGAAGTTCGTGAACGTGCTGCTCGTAAGGGTCGTAACCCACAAACAGGTAAAGAAATCGAAATCGCTGCAAGCAAAGTACCTGCTTTCAAACCAGGTAAAGCGCTTAAGGACGCGGTAAAATAATACGTGTCTGAACCTACATAAGAACGGCTTTTGTGAATTCTCACAGAAGTCGTTCTTTTTTTATTTGGTTTAGTTAAACGATACTTTTAATTAACATATATTTTCGCTAGCACCTTATATTTTGGAAGCTTTTTTTTAGTTTACAGTGTCGCACCAGATAAGAGCTTTTCTCTTTTTAAAAAAGAATCTAGACGAATGAAGCGTTTTTGCGTAACATTTGATGGTATGCTACGATTCAGTAGTATTATTTATATTCATTACATATCCCTCAATTTCATTTTATTCTTTGAGGATTAAAGCTCGATTTGTGTCGTCTGCATTAGTAAAKTGCAGTAACTCATAAAACAATCTGGCTTGCGTTGTGATTATTTCAGGAGGCGTCCATCATGTCAAAAGTAAATTTACAAAAAATAGAAGAAGCAGTGAAAATGATTCTGGAAGCAGTAGGCGAAGACCCAGAACGTGAAGGATTACTTGAAACGCCAAAACGTGTGGCAAAGATGTATGCTGAAATGTTTTCAGGGCTGCAGGAAGACCCTAAAGAATACTTTAAAACCGTTTTCCATGAAGACCATGAAGAGCTGGTTTTAGTAAAAGACATTCCGTTTCATTCGATGTGTGAACATCACTTAGTTCCTTTTTACGGAAAAGCGCATATCGCCTATATTCCGAGAGATGGAGTCGTTACAGGCTTAAGCAAATTGGCGAGAGCAGTAGAGACAACAGCAAGACGTCCGCAATTACAAGAACGTATTACGTCTACGATTGCAGATTCGATTATGGAGATGCTAAATCCTTATGGTGTATATGTAGTGATCGAGGCTGAACATATGTGCATGACGATGCGAGGTATAAAAAAACCTGGAGCTAAAACCGTCACGGCAGTTGCACGTGGGGTCTACGAAGAAGACGATATTAAACGTAGTGAGATTTTATCGTTCATTCAAATGAATTAAGCAAGTAAACTTACAAAGTTAGGTTATGCTATGATAAATAGACAATAAAGTTCATGGAGGAGGATGCTGAATGGCACAAACGGAGTATATCGTAATCCGCGCAGAAGAAGATGGTGTTCACGTAATCGGACTTACTAGAGGCACAGACACAAAATTTCATCACTCTGAAAAACTGGATCGTGGCGAAGTTATGATTGCACAATTTACTGAACATACTTCAGCGATGAAAATCCGTGGGAAAGCAGAAATTCGAACAACTCATGGCACGATTCACAGTGAAACGAAAAAATAGGTCCAGTCTACGTGAAGGACTAGCGTTGCTGTGCTATAATGACAAAATACGACACCGGCAATATAGCGAAATGGAGCACGTACGATGAACGAACAATTCATTCAACAAACAATCGAACAATTTAAGTCGAAAATATTGATGTCTGTCCGTCATCGGACTCTTCGTATCCATACGGGCGAACCGGATCTTCGCGAAGACCGATTATTTTTTTTGCTTCTGCCATATTTGAATGGAGAGCATTGGAATGATGAGCAGGAACAATCAGCTATTTCGGTTGCAGTCATTTATAGTGCATTAGCGGCACATGATCAGATTAAAGAATTAAATGCTTCGTCCAAAAGTCAGCAATTAACTGTGCTGGCCGGAGATTACTATAGCGGTCTCTATTACCAAATGTTAGCCAAACTCTCCAATATCGATTTGATACGTTCATTATCCAATGGCATTATCGATATCAGTGAGAAAAAGGCATCTGTCTATGACAACGTAAAGCAATCATTTGATCAATGGATGGAAACCATTCAGACCATTGAAAGTTTATCTATTGTTCAATTTCATGAACACTTTGAGTACGTGGGATATCAATCATTTGTTCGTCGAGGCTTAATGATTCATCGATTAGAATACGAGTTGGATCTTGTGAATCAAGGGAAAAGTTCTCGTTTTCAAGAGTCGTTAGCAGATAGCGAAGATGAATTTGATTTTTCACACTCCTGGCTCGTCTTACTGAACCATGAACTTTCAAATCAAAAAATCAAAATGATGGAAGACATTTCACAATCTCATCTATTAAGCCATCCTGTCCGAAAATACTTATTAGATTTGTACAAACTCCGATTGAATGAACAAGTGTCAGTCATGAGAGAAAGGTGACCTAGGCATGACCAAAACAAAAGAGCAACGTGTCCATGAAGTATTTGAAAAAATTTCAGGGAATTACGATAAGATGAATTCAGTCATCAGTTTTCAACAACATATAAAATGGCGTGAAGATACGATGTCGCGAATGAAAGTTGAACCAGGAAGCACCACATTGGATGTTTGCTGCGGTACAGCCGATTGGACGATTTCAATGGGTCAAGCTGTAGGGTCCTCTGGAAAAGCGATAGGACTGGATTTCAGTCAAAATATGTTGAATGTCGGTATGGAAAAAGTGAAAGATTATCCTCAGATTGAACTTGTTCATGGCAATGCGATGGATTTACCTTATCCGGATCATACCTTTGACTATGTTACGATTGGATTTGGTTTGCGAAATGTACCGGATTATATGCAGGTTTTAAAAGAAATGCATCGCGTCCTGAAACCGGGTGGTATGTTTGTATGTCTTGAAACTTCGCAGTCGGAGTTGCCAGTTTATAAACAACTGTTTCGCTTTTATTTCAAATATGTAATGCCTGTCTTTGGTAAGTTTTTCGCCAAAAGCTACAAAGAGTATTCTTGGTTACAAGAATCGGCAAAAGATTTCCCAGGAATGAAGGCACTTGCAAAAATGCTTGAACATGCTGGATTCAAACAAGTTGAATACAAGCCATATAGCGGCGGAGCAGCTGCGAGACATATTGGCATTAAAAAAGTTTAAATAGCGGGAGAAGGTTAATTGTTGTGGAAAAGATGAAGTTGAAGATGCTCTATTCTGATATGCGTTCAGATTTAGATCTCATCGAAAAAGAATTGGAAATAGCGGTGAATTCGTCTTCAGACTTACTCAATGAAGCTTCTCTTCATTTATTGCATGCGGGCGGAAAGCGAATTCGGCCCGTTTTTGTTTTGTTGGCAGCTAAGTTTGGAAATTATCAAATTGACCAAATTAAACATGTCGCTGTACCACTGGAGCTTATTCATATGGCCTCATTGGTACATGATGATGTAATAGATGATTCCGAAATGAGACKTGGACAATTAACGGTAAAAGCACAGTGGAATAATCGAGTCGCCATGTATACCGGCGATTTTATTTTTGCCCGTGCTCTTGAATACATAACGAACATCCAGAATCCAAAAGCGCATCAAATCCTATCTTATACAATGGTTGAAATATGCCTTGGAGAAATCATTCAAATTGAAGACAAATTCAAATTGGATCAACGCCTTCAGGATTATTTTAGACGGATTAAAAGAAAAACAGCGTTGTTGATTTCCTCAAGCTGTCAGCTCGGCGCAGTTGTCTCGGGAGCCGATGAAAAAACCGTCAATCATCTGAAGCGGTTTGGATATTATGTCGGCATGTCATTCCAAATAATTGATGATATTTTGGATATTACGTCTACTGATAAAGAATTAGGCAAACCTGCCGGATCTGATTTGATACAAGGTAATATAACTTTACCGATTTTGTTCTTGAAAGATTTGCCGGAATTCAGACCAGATCTTGAACATGCTCTATCAGGAAATATGACTGAAACAGAGCGTTTAGCACTCGTTAAAAAGATTCGGGAATCAGATGCAATTGAGAAGTCCAAAGCAATCAGCAACCGGTATTTGCAGAAAGCTTTAAAAGAAATCGATGCACTTCCAGCGTCGCGTGCAAAAAAATCATTACGAGATATTGCACTATATATGGGCAAGCGTAAATTTTAATGTGTTGAACAAACGAAGAGACAATGGTAATATTTTTTACGGTGGATAAAGTATCCATAACTATTTTGGGGATAAATCTCTAACATACAATTGAAGGAGTGTTAATTATGGAAAGAACTTTCTTAATGGTAAAACCTGATGGCGTACAACGTAACCTAATCGGTGAAATCGTTGGTCGTTTCGAAAACAAAGGCTTCCAACTTGTTGGAGCAAAATTAATGCAAATCACACCTGAACTTGCTGGCGAACACTACGGCGAGCACAAAGAGCGTCCGTTCTTCGGTGAATTGGTAGACTTCATTACTTCTGGACCAGTTTTCGCAATGGTTTGGGAAGGCGAAAATGTAATCGCTACTTCTCGTTTATTAGTAGGTGCTACTAACCCTAAAGAATCTGCTCCAGGAACAATCCGTGGCGATTTTGCAGTAACTGTTGGCAAAAACATCATTCACGGTTCTGACTCTGCAGATAGCGCTGTTCGTGAAATCGGTTTATTCTTCAAAGAAGAAGAACTAGTTTCTTATTCAAAAGACGCTAACAACTGGGTAAACTAATTAACTTAGCAGTCAAATGATTTTTCATTTGACTGCTTTTTATTTTAAGCAAATATAGCTTTGCGATATAATGGAACTATATTTGCATACATAATAGTTGTTTTCATACTTGTAGGCTCATTCTTGAAATGTGCAACAAGCGCAAATGGACTATATATAACAGTTAAGTTTAAAATAGCCTATAATGAAAATAGTAAGTAAAATCGTCCGAAGGAATTTTCGGACTTTTTTTTAATATTTTCAAGAACGATGAAAATGAAATCGGTTTGTGTTATAGTGTTACTTAAAATACTTTAGCGAGTTGAAGGGGGAAAGTGTTATGCGTTATTTAACAGCTGGAGAATCTCACGGTCCACAATTGACCGCCATTATAGAAGGATTACCCGCACAATTAACCATTACAGCAGAAATGATCAATAAGGATTTAAAAAGAAGACAAGGTGGTCATGGACGTGGCAGACGTATGCAAATTGAAACCGATACGGTTGATATAACTTCAGGTGTGCGTCACGGTAAGACATTAGGTTCACCAGTTGCTCTGGTGGTTACAAACGACGATTGGAAGCACTGGACACATGTCATGGGAATTGAACCATTGGAAGAAGGATTGAACCCAGATGATATCAAACGACAAATTACGCGTCCTCGACCAGGGCATGCGGATTTAGTCGGCGGCATGAAATATGGTCATTCAGATTTAAGAAACGTTTTGGAACGTTCTTCCGCGCGAGAAACGACTGTTCGTGTGGCTGTTGGTGCAGTGGCAAAACAGTTACTTTCGGAATTGGGGATCAACATTGTTTCGCACGTGACAGAAATCGGTGGCATAAAAGCAGATCCATCCGCTTGGGAAGGTCTAGATGTAAAGCAAATTCGTGAAATCATTGAAGCGGATCCTGTTTATTGCTTGGACCCACAGGCCTCAGAATTAATGGTCAAAGCAATTGATGAAGCAAAAGAAAACGGCGATTCTATCGGTGGAGTTGTGGAAGTCATTGTGGAGGGTATGCCAGCTGGAATAGGAAGCTATGTTCACTATGATCGTAAACTCGATGCCAAACTTGCAATGGCAGTAATGAGCATTAATGCATTCAAAGGTGTTGAAGTTGGATTAGGATTTGAAATGGCTCGTAAACCAGGCAGTCAAGTACATGACGAAATTGTTTGGAATGAGGAACAAGGGTATACCAG
>NZ_JBFUIO010000069.1:0-13202 GCF_056401835.1 Paenisporosarcina sp. P4_D4
GGTTGGCATTCACATGGATGTSATCGAGAAGTATTTCACACGAACATCTTCACGACTTGGTGGAATCGGCATCCAAATGATTGAAAAAGAAGTGCTTATGCGTCATGAAATGGCGTTTGGCGAAAATCGTGGGAACAAGCAGGCTCTGGAGGCTGGTGATGAATTCCAATACCGTGCGAACGGGGAAGACCATCAATACAATCCAAGTACCATCCATACGCTTCAACATGCTTGCCGTACAAATAACTATGACTTGTTCAAAAAGTACACGAAATTGTTAACTGATGAAACAACTAACTTACAATCATTGCGTGGACTTTTAAAATTTAAGAAAGTACAGTCCGTGCCGATTGAAGAGGTAGAATCCGTTGAGACAATTTGTCGACGCTTTAAAACGGGTGCCATGTCGTATGGATCCATTTCGAAAGAAGCACATGAAGCATTGGCGATTGCCATGAACCGCGTAGGCGGAAGAAGTAACACAGGTGAAGGCGGAGAAGATATCGACCGTTACACACCTGATTCAAATGGAGATTCCAGACGAAGTTCAATTAAACAAGTGGCATCAGGCCGATTTGGGGTGACGAGCCATTACCTTGTCAATGCCGATGAAATCCAAATCAAAGTGGCTCAAGGGGCAAAACCAGGTGAAGGTGGGCATTTGCCTGGCAAGAAAGTATATCCGTGGATTGCAGAAGTCCGTGGCTCTACACCTGGGGTTGAACTCATTTCACCTCCACCGCATCACGATATCTATTCCATTGAGGATTTAGCCGAGCTTATTCATAATTTGAAAAATGCTAATCCACAAGCACGTATCAGCGTTAAATTGGTATCCGCTGTTGGGGTGGGAACAATTGCTGCTGGTGTTGCAAAAGGAAGAGCAGACCTTGTATTAATCAGTGGATATGATGGCGGTACGGGGGCGGCACCTCGTACGAGTCTGAAACATACAGGGCTGCCATGGGAAATCGGTTTAGCTGAAACGCACCAGACCTTGCTATTAAATGGACTTCGTGATCGAATCGTTGTGGAAACAGACGGGAAAATGATGACCGGAAGAGATGTAGTATTGGCCACACTTCTCGGAGCAGAAGAGTATGGATTCTCGACCGCTCCACTTGTAGTTCTCGGCTGTGTCATGATGCGTGTATGTCATATGGATACATGTCCAGTAGGAATTGCGACGCAAAATCCTGAACTGCGTAAGAAATTTACGGGGGATGCTGAACATGTCGCGAACTTTATGCGTTTTGTTGCCACTGAAACGAGAGAGCTGATGGCTGAACTTGGTTTCAGAACAATCAATGAAATGGTGGGACGCACAGATGCACTTGAAGTAAACGAAGCGATTGACCATTGGAAAGCGAAAGACATCGACTTGTCCGCACTCCTTTACTCACCTAATCTGCCAGCAAAAGTAGGTCGCTATCACACAGTAGACCAAGACCATGATTTAGAGAAAACGCTCGATTTCCAGGAGCTGATACCGATTTGTCGATTCGCCATCGAAAAACAACAACCAATCGAATTTACAACAGCAATTCGAAATATTAACCGGGTAACCGGAACAATGCTCGGCAGCGAAATCACACGACGATACGGTGAAAAAGGACTACCTGAGGATACCATTCGTCTGACGTTAAAAGGATCTGCAGGTCAAAGCTTTGGTGCATTTATTCCCCGGGGAATAACGCTTCGACTCGTTGGAGATTCGAATGACTTTGTTGGAAAAGGATTGTCTGGCGGGAAAATCATCGTTCATCCCGATCCAGTGGTCACATTCCCACCCGAGAAAAATATTATCATCGGTAACGTTGCTTTTTACGGGGCTTCAGCCGGGGAGGCATATATCCAAGGAGTCGCTGGAGAACGTTTCTGTGTCCGTAATAGTGGTGCCGACGTAGTGGTAGAGGGAGTTGGCGATCATGGCTGTGAATATATGACGGGTGGAAAAGTGGTCGTTCTTGGCTCAACCGGACGCAATTTCGCTGCAGGGATGTCTGGTGGTGTAGCGTATGTCTTTGATGAAGATGGAACATTCCTATCCAAGTGCAATGCGGAGCTCGTTCATATCCAGCCAATTGAAAATAAAGAAGAGTTGAATGAGGTCTTCTCAATGATTGAAAAGCATGTGGAGTATACAAGCAGTGGACTGGGCAAACGCATTTTAACTTACTGGGAGAAATACTCATCACAATTTGTGCGAGTTATTCCGAAATCCTATTTAACGATAAACGATCGAATCAAAGAGCTTCACGATAGTGGCTTAACGGTATTCGATGCACAAATGACTGCATTTGAGGAAAGTAAAAAAGTAGGAGCGGAAAAATAATCTGGCGAAAAGGAGGGATACGATGGGAAAGCCAACTGGATTTATGGAGTATGAGCGTCATTCGCAACGAGAACGTGAACCGCAACATCGTGTAAAGGATTGGCAGGATTATACTGCACCGATGACGGAACAGGAAGTGCAGATACAAGCAGCACGCTGCATGGATTGCGGAGTGCCTACATGCCATACAGGAACTGAAATCAACGGGGTGACATCCGGTTGTCCGGTATATCACTTGATACCTGAATGGAATGACCTTGTTTATCAGGGGCAATGGCAGGAAGCCTTGAAGCGTGAACATGAAATGAACAACTTCCCTGAATTTACAGGTACAGCTTGTCCAGCTCCATGTGAAGGTGCGTGTGTCCTTGGAATAAACGAACCTCCTGTTGCCATTCGTACCGTAGAACGTGCCATTATCGACAGAGGTTTTGAAGAAGGTTGGGTCGTTCCCGAGCCCCCCGAAAAACGTACAGGAAAAAAAGTAGCGGTCATCGGATCTGGACCAGCTGGTCTTGCTGCGGCAGCGCAATTAAATAAAGCAGGGCACTGGGTAACGGTTTTCGAACGTAACGATCGCGTAGGCGGATTGTTGACGTATGGAATTCCTGAAATGAAATTGCCATACGAAATGGTGGAACGACGGGTTGCCTTATTAATTCAAGAAGGCATTACGTTCATTACCAAAACAGAAGTTGGAAAGAATTACCCTGTTGAAAAACTACAAACTGAGTTTGATGCGACCATTTTATGTGGAGGGGCAACGGTTCATCGTGACATCCAATTGGAGGGTCGAGAATTAAGAGGCATTCATTTCGCCATGGACTTCCTTCATGCCAATACTAAAAGTTTGCTGGATTCAAATCTTCAAGATGGCAATTTCCTTTCAGCGGAAGGCAAAGAGGTCGTTGTAATTGGGGGTGGCGATACAGGGACAGATTGTCTGGCGACAGCCGTTCGTCATGATTGCAAAAGTTTAACGCAGTTTGATATTTACGATAAAAAAGGTGCGGTGCGTGACGAGTTGGGTAATCCTTGGCCACAATATCCCATCATCCATCGTATGGAGTATGGCCAAAAAGAGGCGGCCAGTAAATTTGGAGAAGACCCACGCGCCTATGCCGTTCAAACCACACATTTTGTAGGGAACGAAGATGGTCACGTCAAAGAAGTTCATACTATTAATGTAAAACTCCGCATCGATGAAAATGGAAACCGTGTCCGCGAAGTAATTCCCGGGACCGAGAAAGTATGGCCAGCTGATCTTGTTTTGCTTGCCATAGGGTTTAATGGTCCGGAGCAAGGACTTCTTCAGCAATTGAATGTTGAAACAAAMCGAAACTCTACKGTCAAAGCGGAATACGGCAAGTATGCAACAAATGTAGAAGGTGTTTTTTCTGCAGGTGATATGCGTCGCGGGCAAAGCTTGATTGTATGGGCCATTAACGAAGGGCGTGAGGTAGCGAGGGAATGTGATCGCTACTTGATGGGAACAACAGTACTGCCATAGGTATACAAATAGGGGTGTACTTCCACAATGGAAAGTATGCTCCTTTTTCATTTTACACACGTCACATCTGATGGCAGGTGTAGCTTAACCTTTGTCGACATGTTGCACTTTTGCCTTTTACTCAGTTTGAATAATTAATGCAAGAGTGTATCCATGTATTACAGCATTAAAAGAATTGTATAGGTATATCCAAATGTTGGAAACATGTTAAACTGGTAATAGGGGGAATTAACATGAATGGATCAAGAGAAAAGATGTTGTCACTTACCGATTTGAAGATGAATTACGGAAATAAATCCGTCTTAAAAGGAATCAATTTGGACGTTTACCGAGGTCAAATCATTGGCTATATTGGGCCGAATGGAGCAGGGAAAAGTACCACCGTTAAAATCATGCTGGGCCTGATTAATGGATACAAGGGAAAAGTGGAGATTTTCGGTCAGGATATTACTGACGGTGACATTACATATAAGAAAAAAATTGGCTATGTTCCTGAAAATGCGGAACTGTATGAGACCTTAACGCCACGGGAATATTTGACGTTCACAGGTGAGCTTTATGGACTTGATCGAAAAGAAGCAGAGCACAAAGCACTCGACTTGCTGAGGGATTTCGGACTGGAGAAAGTGTATGACAGCCGCATCTCTTCCTTTTCGAAGGGAATGAAACAAAAAGTCTTGATTATCTCAAGCTTGTTACATGACCCGGATTTATTATTTTTCGATGAACCGTTGAGCGGGCTTGATGCCAACAGCATGATGGTCGTCAAGGAAATGATCACATTGCTTGCAGCTGCAGGCAAAACCATCTTCTATTCGTCCCACATCATGGATGTCGTCGAAAAAATCAGTACTCGAATCATCCTTCTAGTGGAAGGTGAGATTGTAGCAGATGGAACGTTCGAGGAGTTGGTCATGCAAAGTGAACAAGGGTCTCTAGAAGACATTTTCAATCAATTGACGGGTTTTAATGAACATCGGAATATTGCCTTACGCCTTGTCACGACAATGGCGGGGGGACAACAGCATGGATAATTTTCGCTCACTGAGAATGCTGGATGTATTTCGTAAATTGTTCATAGCAGTAGGTATTGATTACGACGTCATGCGAAAAATTCTTCAATTGAAGCTTACGATGGATGACCGTCGTGTACCAACCATTTTCGATGGAGCCAATCCAGAAGAAGGAGAAAATCACTTCCTGAAATCATTGGGCATTTATGCACTCTACGGGTTGATTTTGATTCCCTTCATCCTGCTGGGTGAAAACTATATGATTCAATTAAGCCTGGTTTTCGGCATCATCATCTTCATCCTAATGACCACCATGATCACCGACTTTTCAACCGTTTTGTTGGATTTAAGGGATAAAACCATGTTGAATAGCCGACCGGTTGACAATCGGACCGTCCAGGCGGCCAAAACCATTCATGTGCTAATTTATATGGTGTCAATTACCTGTGCTTTTGTTACTGTTCCGGTAGCTGTCAGTTTGTTCAGCCAAGGTCCCTTATTTGCTCTGTTGTTTGTGGGGGTCTTAATTTTTGTTAGCCTGTTCGTTGTAGTGTTAACGGCACTGTTATATTTGTTGGTGTTGAAATTTTTTGATGGCGAGCGTCTTAAAGACATCATCAACTATGTCCAAATCATCTTGAGCATCGGTATCTTCTTGGGGTACCAACTTGTTGGGAGGTCAATTGAGTTCACCACATCAGGATTTATTTATCAATTCGACTGGTGGCATCTCTTTGTTCCTGCCTTCTGGTTCGGTGCCCCATTCGAACTGTTGTTGCGCGGGGATTTTTCCACACCATTGATTGGATTATCCATCCTAGCCTTACTGGTTCCGGTTATTTCATTGATTGTTTACGTGAAGATGATGCCTTCATTCGAACGGAATTTGCAGAAGTTGCTGACTCACTCAACCAAAAGCAAGAAGAGATGGAGTGGCGTTAACGAATTCTGGGCAAAGATTCTATGTCGAACAAATGAAGAACGAGCGATGTTCCGTTTTGCAGGATTGATGATGGAGAAGGACAGGGAATTCAAACTGAAGGTTTATCCGGTATTGGCCTTGTCCCTTTTCATCCCCTTCCTATTCGTGGTGAATCAAACCCGCTTTAGTTCCATGGAGGAAGTTTCAAGTGGGAACGGATACTTATCAATTTACTTCTGTAATTTTATGATACCTGCAGTCATTCAAATGCTCCAATACTCAGGAAACGACAAAGCAAGCTGGATATTCAAGACCACTCCCCTTGAGCAGATTACGTCAACATATAGCGCGACACTAAAATCGTTCATCGTGAAACTATACATGCCAATCTTCCTTGTCGTCAGCATTGGTTTTACTTGGTTGTTTTCGGTCAGTCTCCTGCCGCAGTTGGTCATTATCTTCCTAGCTGGTATTGTACAGACTCTCGTGACCTACAAACTGCTCGACAATGAGATTCATCCGTTTTCTAAGTCGTTCAAATTCATTAAAGAAGCCAAATCCGCCAAAACCTTATTGCTCGCTTTAGTCACCGGACTCTTTTACGGAGCTCATCACTTAGCATTGAAGGTCCCTTACGCATTACCCATCTATTTTATTCTCCTACTGGGAGCTGTCGTCATCGGTTGGGCACTCATCTTCCCGAAAACATCTTCAAAGCCTTTGGTTAGATGAGAAAAGCTGGGTCTGGGTGTCAGGCACCACACTTGTTGGATTTGTAGCGAAATTCTGTTATCAAAGTAAAAACAGGAAAGGAAAGGAAAATATGAAATTTGTCATCATCGTGGGACCCCAGGCTGTCGGGAAGATGACAGTCGGGCATGAACTGGAAAAGATAACGGACTTAAAGCTGTTTCATAATCATCTGACCATCGAGCTCGTCCATCCATTTTTTGATTACGGCACCGAAGCGGGAAATCGGTTGGTTAAATCATTCCGTCAGCAAATGTTCGAGGAGTTTGCGATAAGTGAGATGTACGGTGTGATTTTTACGTTTGTGTGGCGTTTCGATGTGCAAGTCGACTGGGATTATGTCGAGAAAATAAGTCGAATTTTCGAATCAAAAGGAGCGATAGTCTATATCGTTGAGTTGCAGGCTGGTATGGATGAAAGACTTGAACGAAATAAATCCCCTCATCGCCTTGAACACAAACCAACCAAACGAGACATATCATGGTCAGAGGCACATCTGAAAAGCGTAGCTAATAAATTTAGGCTTAACTCAATCGATGGGGAAATTAAGAAGGAAAACTACATAAAAGTTAACAATACGCATTTGACTGCAGCTGAAACTGCGGAGTTAATTAGAAAAAGATTCGATTTATAAAAGTTGCGATAGAAAAGAGGTACACCATTTGGCTACTGAAAAAGAGAAAATGCTTGCTGGTGATATGTACAATCCCGCAGATCCGGAACTGACAATCGAACGGGGGACAGCCCGACTTAAAACCAGATTATTTAACGATACACTTGAATATGAGACGGACAAGAGAGTGAAGAAGCTGAAGAATTTGTTTGGCTCAACGGGTAAAAGCTTATACGTTGAACCCACATTCCGATGCGATTACGGATACAACATCCACGTAGGAGAGAACTTTTTCGCTAACTTCGATTGCGTCATTCTCGATGTGTGTGAAGTACGTATAGGAGACAATTGCTTTATGGGACCTGGCGTCCATTTGTATACGGCAACCCACCCGATTCATCCGGCAGAACGGAACACGATGCACGAATACGGAAAATCTATTACAATCGGTGACAACGTTTGGATCGGTGGGCGTGCAATCATCAATCCAGGTATAACGATTGGTGATAATGTTGTCATTGCTTCCGGGGCAGTCGTGACGAAAGATGTTCCTGAAAATGTGATTGTAGGTGGAAACCCGGCAAGAGTGATAAAGGAAATAGAATTTTAGTTTATTGGTTAATGAAATCAAATTTCAATTAAGGGGACACGGAAATGGAGTACAGAATTGAAATCTTGATTTTGAAATGAGAATTGTGGGAAAGAGTAAGTCAGTAAAAACAAGCAGGGCTTTTAAAATTATTCCGATGCTTTGGGGAAGTGCAAAAAAAGATGGGTTTAGGCAGGAATTAATTAATATGTCATGGAAGCATTTATATTCCGAATGGGCTTCAACTTCGGGTTATGAACTTGCTAATTTACCATGTATCGAAGGTTATTACGGACCAAAACATAAACCAAGACATGAACTGTGGATTCCCGTGATACCTAAATAAATAACCGGTAAAAATCTTTTACATACTTACTGCATGCATTGGTCAAATATTAATAAAAATTCAAAAAAGGACTCAATTGAGTCCTTTTTAATTTGCTTAATTATCAATATCGATGTTCAACAGAGCTTAAGACTAAAGAAGACCATACAACGATTATTTCTTATCACCTAACCGAATAAAATTTTTTGTATCGGGCGTTTGTTTTCCTATCTTCGGTTTCATAAATACTGTTTCAAGCCTATATTCGAGCGGCAGTCAGTATGGATGACCAGTACAAATTTTAATGATCTGACGTCAAAACTTCTCATAAAAACCTCCTTTAAGTTCCTTATTAATTAATGAAATAATCTTTATAAATATAAAGTGTAAGTAATAGCGCCAGAGAAAAATACACAATTGATCCGAGGAAGACAAATGATTGACTGGTCACTTTTTTTGTCGTGGCCATTCGAATACCGGTTTCTCCTTGAATCTGCCTATCCATCTGACGACTTAAGGCCCCGCCCTTGTTTGTAAAAATGTATGCCAAGAATATAGCTGCTAACCCGAAGGGAATGGCAATATCAACAAAATTAGAGTCAAATATAAAAGCAGTAATTCCATGCAAACTCCCAATAATTAAAATAGTTACGCTTAAAGTGATAAACTTTTTCAAAACCTCGCTCCTAGTATCAGAATAATTATCGTGGTAATAACATTTTTTACCTATTATTCCATCTATACGTTTTGATTCAGCTTTAGGTTTCGGATAAATATAAATGATAATAAATAAAAAAGAGTATTCTAACTATTTATTCTCGATAAATAATATTAATAAAAGTCACACTTATACAACAAATAATTTTAAAAATCATTATATTATGTTAATTAATATTCCGAAATATCTAAATTAACAAAAAATAACATAGACTAAACGGCTATCTTGTTTTACAATCAAATTGCTTACTATAAAATAATGATAGTATCTGACTACTAAACTCACATAAACATTTTGTGAATTAAGTTTTCAGAATTATCAAAAAGGGGATTGCGTATGATAAAGAGAAAGTTTACGAAATTGGCTGTGGTTTCTACATTACTAGCTGGTATTTTAACTGGTTGCGGAGCAGAAGGTGGGGGTTCAGCTAACGGAGACACCATTAAAATTGGTGCGAACTTAGAGCTTTCTGGCGGTGTTGCTTCTTTTGGTTCTTCAATCTCAAAAGGAATCGACCTTGCTGTTGAAGAAATTAACAAAGCCGGTGGAGTCGACGGTAAAGAAATTGAAATTATTAAAGTGGATAATAAATCCGAGGGTTCAGAAGCAACAAGTGGGGCCATTAGATTAACAAGCAAGGACAAAGTTACTGCAATTATTGGTGCAGCTACAAGCGGTAATACAGTTGCACAAGCACAAATTGCGAATAAGAATAAAACAATTCTACTGACACCTTCTGGTACAAGTCCAAACGTAACTGTTAATGAAGATGGTAGTGTAAACGAGTTTGCTTTCCGAACTTCGTTCATCGACCCATTCCAAGGAACAGTGGCAGCTAACTTTGCAGCAAATGAGTTGAAAATTAAAAACGTAGCTATCTTTTCTGATAGTTCAAGTGACTACGCAAAAGGGCTTGCAAAATCTTTCAAAGAAACGTTTGGAGAAGCTGGTGGGAAAATTGTAGCTGAAGAAGCGTACGTTGCGAAAGATACAGATTTCCGCTCGACATTAACGCGTATTAAATCAGCAAAACCAGACTTCATTTTTATTCCTGGTTATTATGAAGAAGTTGGTTTGATTGTAAAACAAGCTCGAGAAATGGGCATTGATGTTCCTCTAATGGGTGCTGATGGTTGGGATTCTCCGAAGTTAGTTGAATTAGCAGGTGCAGAAGCACTTAATAATACATTTATTACAAATCACTATTCTTCTGAAGATCCAGATGAGAAAATTCAAAAATTCGTTAAGAGCTTCTCTGATAAATATGACGGCGCATCACCTGACGCATTTAACGCACTTGGTTATGATTCTGTCTATTTGTTAGCAGACGCAATTGAACGTGCAGGAGATTTAGATACAACTAAGATTAAAGATGAACTAGCAGCAACGAAAGATTTATCTTTAGTTACTGGAAATGTAACAATTGATGAGCAACATAATCCAATCAAGTCTGCAACAATTTTGGAATACAAAGATGGCAAACAAGTCTTTAATACAAAAGTAAATCCTTAATGATTTAACTTGAGATGGGAGGATGGAACAACCATCCTCTCATCTTGTTTTTATTAAGATGTTGAGAATTTATAAGGGAGTGAGAATACATGGAATGGATTCAACAGATAATTAACGGAATATCACTCGGCAGCATCTATGCGTTAATCGCACTTGGCTACACGATGGTTTATGGAATTATTAAATTAATCAACTTCGCCCATGGGGACGTATTCATGGTAGGTTCTTTTATTGGGTTTTATTCAATTACCGCGTTTGGACTTGGATTTTTCCCAGCATTATTATTGTCAATGGTTGCATGTGCAGCATTTGGTGTCCTCATTGAAAGAATTGCCTATAAACGACTTCGAAATGCAACTCGCATAGCCGCCTTAATTACCGCAATTGGGGTTTCACTTCTTATTGAATACGGTGTCATATATGTTAGAGGTGCTCAACCGGAAGCATATCCAGATGTAGTGCCTAATATTTCTTTTGATTTATTCGGGGCTCAAATTAGCAGTCAGTCTATTTTAATCCTTTCTGTATCAGTGATACTTATGATTATTTTGCAATTAATCGTACATAAAACAAAAATTGGTAAAGCAATGCGTGCCGTTTCACATGATGTAGACGCAGCAAAATTGATGGGTATAAATGTTGATAATACGATTTCAGCTACCTTTGCGATTGGTTCAGCTTTAGCTGGAGCCGCTGGTGTTATTTTTGGCGTGTATTATACAAAGATCGAACCATTAATGGGAGTTATTCCAGGGTTGAAGGCTTTTGTTGCTGCCGTTTTAGGTGGTATTGGTATTATTCCAGGAGCAATGGTCGGAGGTCTTGTCCTTGGAGTTGTTGAAACGGTGGTAAGTGGCTTAGGATTCTCATTATGGAGAGATGCGGCAGCTTTCATCATTCTAATTTTAATTCTAATTTTCAGACCGAATGGCATCTTTGGGAAAAATACACGAGAGAAAGTGTAGGTGAAGGCACATATGAAAAAGATAAAGGGATTCTGGTTATTTATCATTTTATCGGTAGTGATTTATGGAGTTATCCAATTTCTCATCACCGGTGGAGTTTTGGATCAGTTTTATTCAAACACACTCATCTTTATTATCATCAATATAATATTAGCCGTAAGCTTACATTTAGTAATTGGGATTACGGGACAATTTTCAATTGGTCATGCGGGATTCATGGCAATTGGGGCATACATATCAGCTATCGTAACAATGAAACTTGAGCTACCTTTTGCTCTTGCAATCGTCATGGCTGGTTTGGTTGCTGCATTAGCCGGAATGCTCGTTGGAATTCCTTCTTTACGATTAAAAGGTGATTACTTGGCAATTGCCACATTAGGATTTGGAGAAATTATTCGTATTGTCTTTCTTAACATTGACTATGTTGGTGGGGCAGCAGGTATGCAAGTTGATCAATTAACTACATGGACAACTTCTTTCGTCTGTTTAGTAATTACGATTATTGTGATTGTGAACTTTACTAATTCCAGACATGGACGCGCATGTATCTCTATACGAGAAAACGAGATTGCTGCAGATGCTATGGGAATAAATACAACTTATTACAAAGTGACAGCCTTTGTTATAGGGTCGTTTTTTGCAGGGGTTGCAGGTGCTTTATATGCTCATAATTTTTATATTATTMAACCTACAAACTTCACGTTTTTAAAATCATTTGATATTTTAATATACGTTGTGTTAGGTGGATTAGGAAGTTTATCTGGAGCAGTTATTGCAGCAGTGCTGTTAACGATTGTATCGACTTTTCTTCAAAGTTATCCCGAAACACGTATGATTATCTATAGTCTTATTTTAATCATTGTCATGTTATACCGACCTAAAGGATTAATGGGAACACGCGAAATAACCGATTATTTTAAATCATGGAAAAGTTCGAAAGGAGACAACCAATATGGTAAGTAAACCTTTACTTCAAGTACAAAATGTTGGCATTCATTTTGGTGGACTTAAGGCTGTCTCTGATTTTAACTTAGAAATCCATCAGGGAGAGTTAATTGGTCTTATAGGACCTAATGGTGCTGGAAAGACAACTAGCTTTAACTTATTGACTGGCGTGTATGTACCAACAGAAGGTGAGATTGTATTCAACGGAAAACGTTTGAATGGACTGGCGCCATATCAAGTAACCCGTGGGGGAATTAGTCGTACGTTTCAAAATATCCGACTTTTTAATGAATTATCTGTTTTAGATAATGTGAAAGTTGCTTATCATTCATTAGCAAAGCATTCGATGTTTAGCTCGATTTTGCGTTTGCCTTCTCACTTTTCTGGTGAAAAAGAAATGGAAGAGAAAWCTTTAGAGTTTCTCAAGCTTTTCGAATTGGACCAATACAAAGATGAGATTGCAAAAAATCTTCCTTATGGTAAGCAAAGAAGATTGGAAATTGCCCGTGCTTTAGCAGCGGGACCTCAATTATTATTATTAGACGAACCGGCGGCGGGGATGAATCATAAAGAAACACACGATTTAATGTCATTAATCGCATTTGTTCGAGAAAAGTTCAATTTAACGATTTTATTAATTGAGCATGATATGAACTTGGTTATGGGTATCTGTGAAAGAATTTATGTGTTAGACCATGGGGTATTAATAGCTGATGGCACACCTGAATACATCCGTAACCATCCTAAAGTGATTGAGGCCTATTTAGGAGAGGAGGTTCCGAAATGACTTTACTTAAAGTAGATCAATTGGACGTTTACTATGGAAATATACAGGCACTAAAAGGAATTTCACTTGAAGTCAACGAAGGTGAAATTGTAACGTTAATCGGAGCAAATGGAGCCGGAAAAAGCACTCTACTAAAAACAGTTTCAGGATTACTTAAGCCCAAATCAGGAATCATTAATTACATGAATTCTTCAATCGCAGGTAAACCAGCTCAAGGC